>NZ_JAKSYA010000145.1:0-33076 GCF_022829485.1 Methylobacterium sp. J-059 | reverse complement strand
GAAGACCAACCTGTTCTACGTGCCCACCAACCACGTCTGCATGGACTACGAGCCGTTCCGGGTGACCTACACCCCGGGCCAGCCCTACGTCGGTGCGACCCTGTCGATGTACCCCGCGCCGAACAGCCATGGCGGCATGGGCAACTTCATCGCCTGGGACGGCGTGAAGGGTAAGATCGCGTGGTCCGATCCCGAGCAGTTCTCGGTCTGGTCGGGCGCCCTCGCCACCGCCGGCGACGTTGTCTTCTACGGCACGCTGGAAGGCTACCTGAAGGCCGTCGACTCCAAGACGGGTAAGGAACTGTACAAGTTCAAGACCCCGTCGGGCATCATCGGCAACGTGATGACCTACACCCACAAGGGCAAGCAGTACGTCGGCATCCTGTCGGGTGTCGGTGGCTGGGCCGGCATCGGCCTCGCGGCCGGCCTGACCGACCCGAACGCCGGCCTCGGCGCGGTGGGCGGCTACGCCGCCCTGTCGAGCTACACCAACCTCGGTGGCCAGCTCACCGTGTTCGCCCTGCCGAACTGATCGGTCGCGAACACCAAGGAGCCTAGGGTGCCGGCGCGGGTCCTCCGCGCCGGCATTTCCCTGTCCGCACCACCCTTCGCCCGGAGCCCGCGTGATCGCCTCCCCAGTACCCCCGCCGGGGCGATGTCTCGTCCTCGTCCGCCATGGCCAGAGCCAAGCCAACGCCGACGGCCTTTTCACGGGACTGCTCGACTCACCCCTCACCGAGCGGGGCCGACAGGAAGCCTGCTCGGCCGGGCTGCGGCTCAAGGACGAAGGATTTCGCTTCGCCTCAGCCTTCACGTCGACCCTCGCGCGGGCCATCGCGACCTCCCGGCTGGCGCTCGATGCCCTGGGGCAGGCCGATCTGGTGCCCCTCCGGGATGCCGCCCTGGACGAGCGCGACTACGGCGACCTCAGCGGCCTTGGCAAGCAGGGCGCCTACGAACGTTTCGGGGCGGAGCGGATCGAGGGCTGGCGGCGCTCCTACAAGGGTCAGCCGCCGAACGGCGAGAGCCTCCGGGACACCGTCGCCCGGGTCGTGCCCTTCCACCTAAGGCATATCCAGCCGGCGGCGATGCGCGGTCCAACGCTGGTCGTCGCCCACGGCAACTCGTTGCGGGCCTTGGTGATGGTGCTCGAAGGACTGGGCCCAAGGGAAATCGAATCCGTCGAGATCGCGACCGGATCGATCCGGGTCTACGAGTTCGGTCCGGATACCACCATCGCATCCCGCCGCATCATCGACTGAGCTCCGGCTCCGTGCCCGTTCCGGATCGAGCCGGTGCGGCCTCGGCTACTTCCCGCTCGATCTCGCCGCGGGATTGAAGCCAGAGGGCGAGGATCCAGCAGGACACCGCCCAGGCCGCGCCCACGCACCATCCGGCGAGGACATCGCTCGGGTAGTGCACGCCGAGGTAGATCCGGCTCAGCCCAACCGCCACCGTCAGGAACACGCTCAGGCCCATGAAGTACGACTTCATACGGCGGTCGGCGCTCCCTCGGGTCAGGAGGACGCCGAGTGTCAGGAAGGTGACGGTTGCAAGCGTTGCGTGACCGCTCGGGAAGCCCGGCGTGAAGACCCGCACCGCGTTCGGGAAGTCCGGCCTGGGCCGGTCGATGCCGTACTTGAGCAAGGTGCTTGCGATTGCGCCGCCGAGGACCGCGGCCACCATCACCATCGCGAGGCCGCGCTTGCGGACCAGCATGAGGTAACCAACGGTCGCGGCCGAAAGGAAGCCGAGGAAGACGAAGCTTCCCAGCGCGGTGACGTCCCGTCCCGTCTCCTGCACCCAGGCCGGTCCTATGGGGATGGCGAGATCCTTGCCCGTTCGAAGCGCGGTGAGCACCGCCAGGTCGAACCGTGCTGTTCCGCCCTCGATCACCTCGTCGGCGAGAAGCCCGAAGCCGAGGAGCAGTGCCACGACGAGGAAGGCGCCCGCCGCCAGCCCGAAGTCGCGCTGCCCCATGCGTGCTAGGAGCGATGGGGTGATCTCGGCGGCCTTGATCTCATCGGTCGCGACCGGCAGCGAGGGCCGGGTCATCGCGGCGCCCCGGAACGCCTGAGGACGCTTTCCACCAGGATCAGGCCTAGCCCTCCGAACAGGAAGATCGCGGCCGATGTCGTGCCGGCCTGTCCGTAGGCGCGCACCAGCCAAGCCGCCCCGACCCAGGCGACGATGGAGGCGGCGAAGCCGACATCGTCCACGACCAATCCCAGGAGTTCGCGAAGGACGGTTCCGAGCCAGTGCATGCGGATGCCTAGAGGTTGGGAAGGGGACGAAGGGCGGCGGCACGTCGACGGCACGTCGGCACGGCCAGAACCGAGAGGCCGAGGAAGCCCGCGGTCAGCGCCGCGACCGCCCAGTCGCCGCCGGGCCAGTCGAGGCCGATGCCCTCGCCGACCCAGAACGCGCCGAAGGCCGACAGGAGGACGCCGACCGTGAACTTGAGCGTGTTCTCCGGCACCATCGACAGGGGGCGGTGAAGCGCGACGCCGAGCGCCACCACGACGATCAGGGCGCCGAGCGCCCCGAGGCTGGCGGGGACCAGGAGTCCCGCCCCGCCCGCACCGACGGCGACGACGATGAAGACGACTTCCAGGCCTTCGAGCATGGTGATCTTGAAGGCGGTGGTCACGGCCACCGCATCCCATCGAAGGCGGCCGCCGCCTCCGGTGCCCAGCGCGGCCGCCTGCTTGCCGTAAGCCTCGTCCTCGTCGTGCAGGGCGATGACCCCGGCGGAGCGGAGGATGGCCTTGCTCAGCCAACGCATGCCGAACAGCAGCAGCAGGCCGCCGACGACGAGTTGTACGTCCCGCAGGGGGATGCGGGTCAGCAGTGGGCCGAAGAGCAGCACGATGGCAAGGAGGACGGCGAGGGCGCCCGCGGCGCCCGCGAGGGCGTTCCGCCAACCCCGGGTCGCGCCGACGGCGAGCACGATGGTGAGGGCCTCGACGAACTCGACGATGGAGGCGAGAAACGCCGCAAGTGCCGTGGGCCATGCATGCACCCAGTCGATGGCCATTCCGATCCTCCCTGCCACTCGACCGCTTGGCCGGACGCGGTTTCCGTCGGGAGGAAATGTCGCTCTTGCTACCGATGTCAACATCATTGTAGAAAATGCTACATCATGGTTCCAAACGGGGCACCACCGACTGGCGGAGTCGAAGCCGATGGCGGACGAGTTCGGCGACACGGTCCGGCGGCTGATGCCATCCCTGTCCCCCGCCGTTGCCCGGGTTGCGGGTTACCTGGATCAGAACCGGGCGACGGTTCTCGCAAGTTCGGCCCAGCAGATCGCCACGCATCTCGCGACATCGGACGCGACCGTGATCCGCGCCGTCCAGGCGCTGGGGTTCGATGGCCTGCCCGATCTCAAGCAGGCGCTCGCCGCCGGACTCGACGGCCGACGGACGCCGGCGACCGACATGCGTCGAACGCTGGCGGAAGTCGGCGCCACCACCGGCGATGCCATCGATGCCGTGCTGGAAGCGCACCGGGAGGGGATGGAAGCGCTCCGGACCGAGGACGGACGCGCGGGTATCCTCGCGGCGGTCACCGCCCTGCATCCAGCGACCCGGATCGGCGTCTTCGGGATCGGCCCCTCCGCGCATCTTGCCCGGTACGTGGCCTTCCAACTTACGCGCTCGGGACGGCAGAGCCTGCTTCTCGATGCGACGGGATGGTCGCTGGCCGACCAGTTGCTGGGCCTGCATGCCGACGACGCGGTCGTACTCCTGGCCTACGGCAAGCCCTACCGCGAGGTGCAGGCCGTGATGGGCGAGGCGCACCGTCTGGGCCTGCCCGTGGTCCTCGTGACCGACACGGAGACCAGCACCATCGCCCGCAAGGCCACGGTCGTGCTGTTGGCCCGTCGCGGCCGCGCGAACCAGGTCGCCCTTCACGCCACCACGCTCGTCGCCCTGGAGGCCGTCATCCTCGGCCTGGCCGCGGCCGACCGCGACACCGCCCTTCGGCAACTCGCCAACCTCGACCGGCTGAGGAAGCTGATCGGGTCCTGAGCGGCAGCCGTGACGCCGCCGACCCATCGACCTGACGGAGGACCCATCCATGGCCGACGACCGAACCGGTATCGAAGTGAGCAAGGTCCCGGAGATCACGCTGGCCTTCTGGGGGATCAAGATCGTTGCCACGACCCTGGGCGAGGTCGGCGGCAACGCCGTCACCCTGACGTTGGGTCTGGGCTACCTCGTCGGCACCCTGATCTTCGCGACCCTCCTGGCTGTCGCCGTGGCGGCCCAGATCAACGCCAAGCGGTTTCACCCGTCCCTGTACTGGGCCGTCATCACTGCGACGACCTTGGCGGGAACGACGATGGCCGATCTCTTCGACCGGTCGCTGGGCATCGGCTACCTTGGCGGGTCGCTATCCCTCCTCGCGCTCGTGCTGGGCTCGCTCGGCCTCTGGTACAGGTCGGAGGGGACGGTCGCGGTCGAGACCGTCGCGACCCCGAAGGTGGAATGTTTCTACTGGCTGACCATCATGTTCTCGCAGACGCTCGGCACCGCGTTGGGCGACTGGATGGCCGACGACACCCCACTCGGCTACAACGGAAGCGCCCTGCTGATCGCCGGCGCCCTGGCCGTCACGGCCGGTCTCTACTTCTTCACGAAAACCTCCCGCACGGCGCTGTTCTGGGCCGCCTTCATCCTGACGCGTCCGCTCGGTGCGACGGTCGCGAACTCGCTCGACAAGCCCTCTGCCCAGGGTGGCCTGGGGATCAGCGACCTGACCATCTCGGTGGTGCTCGCGGCGTTGATGGTCGTATGCGTTCTGGTCGTTCCCCAGAGGGCCGGCCACCATCCGGCGTCGGCTTAGCCTCGACGTTCCGAGGAAGGCCGAGGCGGGAATTTCGCGGGTCGTCGATTTCTGTGCCTCCACCCTTGAGGCAGATCGAGGACCGGCGTCGCTCCCATGTGGGCCTTCCCCCTGATCGCGAAAGCGTCGGGGATACGGTCGCGCGGATCGTCCCGTCCCACCTGACACTCGTCCAACGGAGCGCGATGCGGGGCGCGGCCGCGGTCCCCGGCCAGGGCAAAGCGTTGCGGGCGTCGGCGATGGTGCCGAAAGGCCTTTGGCCGAGAGAGGTCGAGGGTCATCGAGGTCGCACCTCCCGACAAACGCCGCAAACCTGCCGACCCGACTTTCAGACCGCGCACCCGAGGGACCTGTCGCACCGGCGGATGAAGACGGCAGCCCGCATCCGTCCGCCCTTGCGAAGGATGACGCCACGGTCAGTGGCCGCCCACGGCGAAGGTCGCCCCCGGCTTGTCGTGGGTGCCGACGCGCTCGACCATCGTGGCCGTCGCCTCGTTCATGCCGACGACGTCGACCGCGATGCCGTGATGACGGAACTTCAGCACGACCCGGTCGAGGGCGTTGATGGCCGAGATGTCCCAGAAGTGCGCCGCCTGCAGGTCAGTCACGACCGCCCGCAGGGCCTCCTCGCGAAAACCGAAGGCGGCGTGGAAGGCTTCGGCCGTCGCGAAGAAGATCTGCCCGGTGACCTGGTAGGTCCGCACGTCGCCCTTACCGTGGGACGACCGGACGGCGAAGAACCTCGTAACCTTGTGGGCGAAGAACAGACCGCTGAGGACCACGCCGAAAAGGACGCCCTTGGCGAGGTCGTGGGTGGCGACCACCACCGCCACGGTGCCGAGCATCACGAAGCTCGACGCCTTCGGGTGGGTCACCAGGGTCCCGTGCGACTTCCACTGGAAGGTGTTGATGGCCACCATGATCATCACCGCAACGAGGGCGGCCATCGGGATCCGGGCCACGTAGGGACCAAGCACGACGATCAGGAACAGCAGTCAGGATCTATGAGCTTGCTGCGGACACGACGATCACGGCCCGCTGGATCGACGGGTGAATCCGCCTGTCGGCCCCTCACAATGCGTCTCCGCAAACTCTGAAGGGGTCCGCATTTCATCTATTTCAGTGATGAAAAGCATCTAATCATTCCGTTGGAGTGAATGAACGGGACCTGGGATCCTCCGGCATCACATCGGAGCCATCCATGTCCGCGCCCAGACTTTTCTCCCACTCTCGTCCGACGCGTGCCTTGGCCGGCACGAGAGCCATCCTTCCGGGACTGGGCCTCTGCGTGGCGGTCACCGCCGCAGCGATCGGCTTCGAAGCCGCCGAGGCGCACCTGTTCGGTCGTGCCTGGCTCGAAGCCCTGGTGCTCGCGATCCTGCTCGGCAGCGCGATCCGCACCATTTGGACCCCGTCGCAGCGTTTCTTTCCCGGCATCGCCTTCGGGGCCAAGACCGTGCTGGAGATCGCGGTCGTACTGCTCGGCGCGTCGCTCAGCCTCGCGACGATCCTCGCCGCCGGACCGGGCCTGCTCTTCGGCATCGCGGGCGTCGTCGTCGTGGCGATCCTGTCGAGTTACGGCATCGGCCGAGCGCTCGGGCTGCATCCGCGCATGGCGATCCTCGTGGCCTGCGGGAACTCGATCTGCGGCAACTCGGCGATCGCGGCCACGGCCCCGGTGATCGGCGCCGACGGCGAGGACGTCGCCGCCTCCATCGCCTTCACCGCGGTGCTGGGCGTGCTGGTGGTGCTCGGCCTGCCGCTGCTGGTGCCGCTGCTCGGTCTGTCGCCGATGCAGTACGGCGTGCTCGCCGGCCTCACCGTCTACGCTGTTCCGCAGGTCCTCGCCGCCACCGCGCCGGTCGCGGCGCTCAGCGTCCAGGTCGGAACCCTGGTGAAGCTCGTCCGGGTGCTGATGCTAGGCCCGGTCGTCCTGGTGCTCTCCCTCGGCGCGAGCCGGCTGCGCGAGGAGACCGACGAGGCTGCCCCCGGCGTCACCGCCGGCGACCGCCCGGCCCGCGGCGGCCTCGCGATCCACCGCCTGGTGCCGTGGTTCATCCTCGCCTTCCTGGCGCTCGCGGGCCTTCGCTCGGCCGGGCTGGTCCCGCAGGTTGCGCTCGCGCCGATGTCGGAGACCGCCAACGTGCTGACCGTGGTCTCGATGGCGGCGCTCGGCCTCGGGGTCGACGTGCGCAGCGTCGCCAAGGCCGGGGCGCGGGTGACCCTCGCGGTGGTCGCCTCGCTCCTTGCGCTAGGCGCCGTCAGCCTCGGCCTGATCCACGTGCTCGGCCTCGTCTGATCCGCGCTATGGCATCGATCCGAATTCTTGATGAAAGAACTGCCGTGACACGTTCGTCCCAATCTTCGTCCGAGGCGGTCGCGCAGGCGACGGGATGGTTGATGGGGCCGGGTCGCGAAGCGGCGGACGCGGCAGCCCTTCTCGACGGGTTCAGCGCGTGCCTCTCGGGGCTCGGCCTGCCACTGGCCCGCGCCACCACCCACGCGCCGACCCTGCATCCGTCGTTCCGGTGGGTGATGCGCGTCTGGCATCCCGGAGCGTCGAGCCTAGCCCTGCGTCGCCGCCACGGCATCGAGGGTACGCCGACTTTTCACGGCAACACCGTCGAGCACGTGGTCGAGACCCGTACCCCATTCCGATGCCGTCTCGACGGGGATGGGCCGCTGCCGTTTCCCGTGCTGGGCGAGCTTCGCGACGAGGGTCTGACCGACTACCTCATCGTGCCGCTGCGCGCCGCGCGTGGACGCATGGGCGCCGCCTCCTGGGCCACGGCGAGACCGGGCGGCTTCACGCCGATCGAGATCGACACGTTGCTGGCGCTGGTCGGGTCTTTCTCGCTGCTGTTCGAGATCAAGGCGCTCGACGACATGCTCGGCGCGGTGCTGAGCGCCTATGTCGGGCGCGACCCGGCGCGGCAGATTCTGGCCGGCACGGTGCGGCGTGGCGACGTGCGCCTGATGCGGGCCGCGATGATGCTGACTGACTTGCGCGGGTTCGGTGAACTGTCCGACCGGCAGAGCCCAGACTGTGTCGTGGCCGCCCTCAACCGGATGTTCGATGCCATCGTGCCGGCCATCGAGGCGGAAGGCGGCGAGGTGCTGAAGTATATCGGCGACGGGCTACTGGCCGTGTTCGATGCCGATCGCAACGAGGCCGCGGCGCGCCGTGCCGCGTTGCATGCCGCCGAGGCCGCACTCGCTGCGCTTGCGACCCTGCGCGACGGTGACACAGCTGCCTTCGAGGTCGGCGTCGCACTTCATGTCGGGGAGATCGCCTACGGCAATATCGGCGGCGGCGACCGGGTCGATTTCACGGCGATCGGCCGCGATCTCAACGTGCTCGCTCGCGTCGAGCGCCTGTGCAAGACCTACGACACGCCGCTGATCGCCACCGACACCTTCATCGACGGGTTGGCACATGCCCTCGAACCTCTCGGCACCGTCGCCCTTCGCGGTTTTTCAGAGCGTCACGCCCTGTTCGGGCATCGCAGGACCGCGCCCGTCGGCGCGCCGGCGGCGTGACGCCGAGACGGCGTCCTTGATCGTCCCATCGTAGATCGAAACTTCTCAAATCATCGCGTTTGGAGATCATTCACATCGCGAAAGACCGTTGGAAGGAATAAATCGTATCCCGTAGCATCTCCATGGTCGCGAGGAATCGCGACGGGTCCGATGCCCTCGAACGCATCGACGCCGACATTCTTAGGGGAGAGACCATGCACGGACTGGACAGACCGACGAACCGCCGCCTCGTCCTGGGTGGCCTAGGGCTCGGCAGCCTCGGCGCCGCCATGCCGGCCTGGGCGGCGGGCTCGGTGAAGCTTCCGCTGCCGGGCGGCCCGGATGAGCGGGCGTTGACCACGGCCTTTCCGGACAAGGGCGAGATGATCCTGCAGCGCACTCATCCGCCGCTGCTGGAGACGCCGTTCTCGGTATTCGACGAGGGCGTGTTCACACCCAACGACCGCTTCTACGTCCGTTGGCACTGGGCCTCGATCCCGACCGAGGTCGATGCCGGCACCTTCCGGCTCAAGGTCCACGGTCATGTCGAGAAGGAACTCTCGCTCTCCCTCGACGCCATCGCCGGCCTGCCCCGCTTCGAGATCGCCGCGGTGAACCAGTGCTCGGGCAATTCACGCGGGCTGTTCGAGCCGCGTGTGCCCGGCGCGCAATGGGCCAACGGCTCGATGGGCAACGCCCGCTGGACCGGGGTGCGCCTCAAGGACGTGCTCGAACGCGCTGGCGTGAAGTCTGGTGCCTTGCAGGTGCGCTTCAGCGGCCTCGACGAGCCCGTGGTCGACGACGCGCCGGACTTCAAGAAGTCCCTCGATCTCGACCACGCCAACAATGGTGAGGTGATGATCGCCTACGCGATGAACGGCGAGCAACTTCCGCTGCTCAACGGTTTCCCGCTCCGCCTCGTGGTGCCGGGCTGGTACTCGACCTATTGGGTCAAGATGCTGTCCGACATCGAGGTGCTGGACAAGCCCGACGACCAATATTGGATGAAGACCGCCTACCGCATCCCGGACGTGCCGGGCGCCAACATTAAGCCCGGCCAGACCGGCTTCAAGACGGTCCCGATCAACAGGATGGTGCCGCGCTCCTTCGTCACCAACCTGACCGATGGCGCCAAGGTGGCGGCCGGAACGCCGGTGGCCCTTCGCGGCATCGCCTTCGGCGGCGATTGCGGGGTGAAGACGGTCGACTTCTCCGGAGATGGCGGAGCGACGTGGTTCCCGGCGCAGCTCGGCGCGGACGAGGGCCCCTACAGCTTCCGCCGCTTCGAGGGCAGCCTACCGGCGCTGGCCTCCGGCACCCACACGATCAGGGTCCGCTGCACCAACACCAACGGCGTCGCGCAGCCCATGGACCGGGTCTGGAACGGCGCCGGCTTCATGCAGAACGGCATCGAGGCCGTGTCCTTCCAGGCCGCTTGAGGAGAACAGCCATGAACCCAATCCGCCCTGCGGCCCTCATCGCCGCGCTCATACTGTCTCCCCTGGTGGCGCTCGCCGCCCCGGCTCCCGAGCCGATGCGCTTCACCTCGCAATCGATCGAATTCCCGACTTCCGACCGAATGTTCCCCGACGGACCGGGGGCCGAGGCGGTCAATAACAACTGCCTCGCCTGCCACTCGGCCGGGATGGTGCTGACCCAGCCCAAGCTCACGAAGGCGCAGTGGACCGAGACCGTGAACAAGATGGTCCACGTCTACAAGGCGCCCGTCGATCAGGCCGACGTGCAGACCATCGTCGACTACCTCACGGCGTTGAAGCCGACGCCCTGAACCCCCGAATCCCGAGGCCGCCGCGCTATTTCGCCGGCCTCGGGGAATAAACCGCGCCTTCTGGCGTCTCCTCAGGGCGATGCACGGCCGGCCCGGCCTTGCACCACGGATTTCCGATTTCGAACCAGCCCTCACGGCAGGCCCCGGCCGCCGAACGAGCGCGCATGCCCGAGAGACCCGCTTCATGACCCATATCCGCACCAGCCTCCGCACCCTCCTCACCGGAGCCGCCTTGCTCCTAGCCCAGGCCCAGCCCGGGTTCGCCGCCGGCTTCGACGGCGCGATCAAGAACAACGCCCTGGCGCTGAACGCCGCCGGGACCGTCGCCGCTGTTTCGAACAGCGAGGAGAGCGCCGTCGTCGTCTACGACGTCGCCAAGGGCACGGTGCTGCGCCGCCTCGACGGCTTCGTCACGCCGCGCAACATCGTGTTCGCGCCGGACGGCGCCCGCTTCTACGTCTCCGACAGCGGCACCGGCCGGATCACGGTCTACGAGACCGCCACCGGCAAGGAGGCCGGCGTTCTCGCCGCGGGCCCCGGCTCGTTCGGTACGGTGCTCTCGGCCGACGGAGGCAAGCTCTACGTCAACAACGAGGCCGCGAGCACGCTGACCGTGTTCGACACCAGGACCATGCTCGCCGAGGCCGTGATCCCCGGCTTCGCGCAGCCGCGCCAGGGCGTGAAGCTGTCGCCGGACGGCAAGACCGTGTTCGTGACGAACTTCCTCGGCGACAAGATCACGTTGGTCGATACCGCTACCAACAAGATCACCGGCGAGATCGCCGGGTTCGACAAGCTGCGCGCCATCTCGATCACCAAGGACGGTAAGACGCTGTTTGCCGCCAACAGCGGCCGCAATACCATCGGCGTGGTCGATGTCGCCGCCCGTAAGGTCACCTCCGAGGTGGCAGTGGGCAAGGACCCCTACGGCGCCGCGCTGACCCCGGACGGGCGCTTCGTCTATTCGGGCAATCTCAAGGACAACTCCTTGTCGGTGATCGACACCGGCACTCTCAAGGTCGTCGCAACGGTGACCGGCCTGAACGAGCCGCGCCAGGCGATCGCGTTCTCGACCGACAACGCCCGCGCCTACGTCCTCAACCGCGACCTCAGCGTCGCCGTGGTGGACCGGGCGAAGAACGCGGTCATCTCGACGATGAAGCCCTGAGGCGACGCGCGCCGGGGGCCTTATCGGTTCCCGGCGCGTTCTCGTCGTCGACACGTCACGAACGCAGGACAAAGACCCCATGCTCGGCCTGTTCCAGCGCAAGGACCGCCTCATCGTCCACGGCAAGGCGCCCTACAACGCCGAGCCGCCGCTCGATCGCCTGCGCGCGACCTTCATTACCGAGCAGGCCGACTTCTACGTCCGCAGCCACGGCGACATCCCGGACATCGACGCCGACAGCTACCGCCTGACCGTCGACGGGATGGTCGCGACGCCGCTCGACCTGTCCGTCGCCGACCTCAAGGCGCGGTTCGCACCCATCACCGTCACGGCAGTAATGCAATGCGCCGGCAACCGCCGGGCCGACATGCTGGCGGTGGCCCCGGTCGCCGGCGACCCGTGGGCGGCCGGCGCCATCGGCAACGCGGAATGGACCGGCGTGCGCCTCGCCGACGTGCTGCGCGCGGCCGGCCTCGACGCGGGGGGCGCACGTCACGTCGCCTTCGAGAGCCACGACCGGATCGCCCATACGGACACGCGCTTCGGCGCCTCGATCCCGCTCGCCAAGGCGCTCGCCCCCGAGACGCTGCTCGCCTTCGCGATGAACAGCGAGCCTCTCGCCCCCGAGCACGGCCATCCGTTGCGCGTGGTGGTGCCGGGCTTTGCCGGTATCCGCAGCCCGAAGTGGCTCGCCCGCATCACGGTGCAGGATCACCCCTCCGACAACCCGATGCAGGCCGACGACTACAAGCTGTTTCCGCCCGACGTGACCGCCGAGACCGCGGACCCCGCCCACGGCATCACCATCGAGGCGATGCCGCTCAACAGCGCGATCTGCGAGCCCGCCCGCGGCGCAGCGTTGAAGGCCGGCCGGCACGCGATCCGCGGCTACGCCATCGCCAGCGACCGAGCGGTCGCCCGCGTCGACGTCTCGACGGATGGCGGTCGCAGCTGGGCGCAGGCCCGGATCGACCGCGATGCGGACGCGCCCTACGCCTGGACGTTCTGGGAGATCGACTGCGAGCTGACGACCGGCGAGCACGAACTCGCGGTGCGGGCCTGGGACTCCGCCGGCCAGACCCAGCCTGCGGCGCCGGACGACACCTGGAACTACAAGGGCTACCTCAGCGCCGCCTGGCACCGGGTGCGGGTCACGGTGGCCTGACCGTCACGCCCAGAGCAGGGCAGTGGCCGCGAGGCCCGAGATCGCGATGAGTAGGGCCGCAACCCCGACGGTGAGGATGCGCGGCATCATCGGGATCTCGGCATGGGCGAGTCGCGCTCGGATCGCCCGGTCCCGCCATGCGGCGCCGGCGAACGAAGCAAGCGCGCAGGCGATCAGCGTGAGCGACAGCACCTTCAGTGGCCAGACCGCCAGCACCTCTCGCAGGAAGCGCTGCGCGGCCAGGCCGACGCCGAGGAAGGCGAGCCCGGTGCGAAGCCACGCCACGAAGGTGCGCTCGGCTGCCAGCACCGTGCGGTCCTCGGCGAGCCTGACCCGCGGGTCGTCGGGGGGAACGGGCTTCGCAGGTTCCCTCATCCGGCAGCCGCCTCCTGGATCAGGTCGAGCAGCGCGTCGGCTGCCCGACTGCGATAGCGCTCCTTGTGGCGCAGCACCCGGAAGGGCCGGCTCGGCAGGGCGAACGCCGCCCGCACCAGCGTTCCGGCCCGTAGCGCGGCGGCGACCACGGTCTCGGACAGGACGGCGGCCCCGCCCCCGGCCTCGACGGCGGCGCGCACCGCCTCGTTCGAGGGCAGTTCGAGCGTGACCCGGAGTTGGGCCGTGGAGAGGCCAGCCTCCATGAGCGCTGCCTCGAAGGCCGAGCGGGTTCCGGATCCCGCCTCGCGCAGCACCCAATCGGCCCCGGCGAGGTCCTCGGGTGCGAGCGCGGTCGCCCCCGCGAAGGGATGTGTTGGGGCAACCACGAGGACGAGTTGGTCCCGCGCGATGGTGGTGCTCGCAAGCGTCGGGTCGTCCAACGCTCCCTCGACGAAGCCGAGTTCGGCCTGCCCGGCGCGCACCGCGTCGGCGGCATCGGTGGTGTTGCCGACCGCCAGCCGGATGGCGATCTCAGGGTAGGTGCGGCGGAAGGCGACGAGGTGGCGCGGCAGCCAGTCGCTGGCGATGGTCTGGCTGGCGTAGAGCGCCAGCGTCCCGCGTCGCAGGCAGCTGAGGTCGGCGAGCACCAGTTCGGCGGCTTCCGCCCGGGCGAGCACCGCGCGAGCCTCGATGAGGAATACGCGCCCCGCCTCGGTGAGTTCGATCCCGCGGCCGACCCGGTGAAACAGCTTCGTCGCGTGCCGCCCCTCGATGTTGGCGATCGCCGTGCTGACCGCCGACTGGACGATGTTCAGCGCCTCGGCGGCTCGCGTCACGTGCTGCCGCTCGGCCACCGCCACGAAGATGCGAAGCTGGTCGAGGGTCACGGCTGCCGACGATCCGGCGCGAGGCCGCGGACGTGCGCATCGACCGCCTGCGCGACGGTGAGCAGCCGGGCCTCGTCGGTACGGCCGGTGACGACGTAGGACATGCCACCATCGACCCAGGAGAAGGCAGCGATGTCGCCCTCTCGGGCGAAGCGGAAGAGCGTTCGCCCATCGCCGTCTCCGACGCGGCTGTAAAGCGTCAGGCGGGTTCCGCGGTCGTCGTCGTACATTAGCATCGCTGCGGATTCAGCGCCGGCCGGCAGCAGCCGCCCGCCCATCAGGCGAAACCCTTGGGCCGCGAGATCGGGGGCCGCGACCGCGTGACCGAGGCGCTTCGAGAGCCACGTCACGAGGTGGGGCTTCTCGTCGGCGCGCACCTCCACCGGATGCACCACCTCGACCACGAAGGTGCGAAAGGCCGCGACCGCGTCCTGCGTCGCCGGTGACTCCGTCACCATCGCCGTTGCGGGTCCGCCGCGCAGGGCATGGCCGACCCAGCCGCCGGCACCGCCGAGCGCAAGGCAGAGCACGGCTGCAGCCGCCATGGGGAACCAGCCCCTGCCGACGAACCGACGTCGCGGGCGAATGTTGGCCACCCGGAGCCGCGCCGGGATCGCCTCCTCGGCGATCGGCGCGAGGCGGGCACGCAGGCGCTCGCGCAGAGCGCGATCCGCCGAGACCTCGGCCGCACGCGCGGGGTTTCCTTTGAGCCATGCCTCGACCAGCGCCTGCCGCTCCGGTTCGAGGCGGCCATCGATCAGGCCGTGCAGGTCGTCCTCGCCGACCGGGCGTGGATCCCCGCTCATTTCACCCTCCTCAAGAGGCCGGTTCGGCCTGTTTCCAGAAAACTTCGCATCCGCGTCCGCGCCCGGCTCAACCGCGACATCACGGTGCCGAGCGGTACGCCAAGCACCTGGGCCGCCTCGGCATAGGACAGATCCTCCACCGAGACGAGGAGCAGCACCGAGCGCTGTTCCTCGGGCAGGGCGTCGAGGCCGGCGAGCACGTCGCGGGCCCCCATCGCGGCCTCCGGGTCGATACCTGGGTCGGGCACCTGCTCCAGCGCTTCCGCGCCGCAATCGACGCCGCGCCGGCCCTGGCGCCGGACGGCGCCGAGGAACAGGTTGCGCTCGATCGTGAACAGCCACGCTCGGAGGTCGCCGTCGCGGCGGCGCCCGGACCAAGCGGACAAGGCCCGCTCCAGGGTGTCCTGGACGAGGTCGTCCGCCGCCTCGCGGTCTCGCAACAGCGCGACGGCGTAGCGCCGCAGGGCCGGGATTTGCGGTTCGATCAGGGCGGCGATCTCGTCCAACGATGCTTCCCGGTCAGAGGGGGCCGATCAAGGCATTCACCGATCAAGGCTTGGCGATGTGCCACGCGCCATTGAGGAAGCCGTCGCCGGTGATGTCGCCGGGCTTGGTGTCCTTGGCAAAGGTGTAGAGCGGCTTGCCCTTGTAGGCCCACTGCATCGTGCCGTCGTCCCGCGTCACCATCGTCCAGTCGCCGCTGGCGGCCGAGCCGGAGGCGGCCATCAGGGCCGGCCAGTTGGTGGCGCAGGGGCCGTTGCACATCGACTTGCCGCCCATGTCCTTGTCGAAGGTGTAGAGGGTCATGCTCTTGGCATCGACGAGCGCCGGCCCCTTGGCGGTCTCGGCCGTCATGGCAGGCGCGGCGGCCTGGGCGGCCAAGGCGGAGAAGGCGACAGCCGCGAAGGCGCCGCGGATCAGCAGAGTGCGCATGGGTGAGGTCTCCCGCGGTCGAGCATGACCGCATCGGGAGGGATGCCGAAGAGGCGCCTCTATTCCACGCGTCTTCTCGACGACAGATCACGAAGGCGTGAACGGGCTCTCAGCCACATCCGCGGAATAAAGCCGCGCCCCAGGCATCCTTCCCATCGACACCGGATCAAAAGGAAGCCGCATGCGCGGAGCACTGGGATTTGCCGTGACGGCGGCGCTGATGGCGAGCGGCCTCGTCGGCGGCCGGATGATGATGCGCCCGACCTTGGCCGCCACCGAGCCAGCGGCAGCTCCGTCTGCGTCCTTCGACGCGATGATGGCGCAGTCGATGGCGCAGATGCATGCCGACATGATGGTCCCGCCCTCGGGCGACCCCGACCGCGACTTCGCCGCGATGATGATCCCGCACCACGAAGGCGCGATCGCGATGGCGAAGGCGGAGCTGCTCCACGGCGAGGATCCGGTCCTGCGCCGCCTCGCGCAGGGGATCGTCGTCGAGCAGGGCCAGGAGATCGATGTGATGCGCCGCGCGCTCGCCGATCGCCTCGCGATGCCGGGTCGGGCCGCCGGCGCCCCTCCCGTTCACCACCATGGCGCGGCACCTGCCGCCGAGATGCCTTCGGAGCACCGCCGATGAAGACCGCCCTGACCGTTCTCGCCCTTGTGCTGCTCTCCGGCTCGGCCTTCGCCGGGCAGGCTCCAGGCCCCGCCTCGGCGCCCGACGTGCCCATCAGCAGCAAAGACCGGTTCTACACCTCCGATCAGTTCTCCAATACGGTCTCTGTGGTCGATCCCGCCGCCAACACCCTGCTCGGGGTGATCCGGCTCGGCGACCCGACGCCGACAAACCTGAGCCCGCTCTATCGCGGGCAGCTTCTGGTTCACGGCATGGGCTTCTCGCCGGACCACAGGACCCTGCTCGCGGTCTCGATCGGTTCGAACTCCGTGAGCTTCATCGACACGGCGACCAACGCGGTCCGCCACACCGCCTATGTCGGCCGCTCGCCGCACGAAGCCTTCTTCACGCCGGACGGCCGAGAGGTCTGGGTGAGCGTGCGCGGCGAGGACTATATCGCCGTGCTCGATGCCGCGACCGCCATGGAGACCCGCCGGATCACCGTACCGAACGGGCCGGGCATGACGATCTTCTCGCCGGACGGCACCTACGGTTACGTCTGCTCCAGCTTCAGCCCCGAGACCGTCGTCATCGACACCAAGACCCACGCCATCGTCGGCCGCGTGAAGCAGGAGAGTCCGTTCTGCCCCGACATCGCCGCCACGCCGGACGGCAAGCAGGTGTGGTTCACCCTCAAGGATGTCGGCCGGACCCAGGTGTTTTCGGCGCGTCCGCCATTCGCGCCGCTGAAGACGATCGAGACCGGGCCGATCACCAACCACGTCAACATCGTCTCGACCAAGGCCGGCCAGTTCGCCTACGTGACGATTGGCGGCCTGAACCAGGTCAAGGTGTTCCGCACCGACGATTTCTCCCAGCTCGCAACGATCCCGACCGGCGCCCTGCCGCACGGGCTCTGGCCCTCGGGCGACGGCAGCCGCGTCTATGTCGGTCTGGAGAACGCCGACAAGGCCGCGGTGATCGACACCGCGTCGAACACGGTGATCGCCGAGGTGCCGATCGGGCAGGGTCCGCAGGGCGTCGCCTACGTCCCGAACGCCGTACCGGAGGGCGACGGAATGCAAAACCTGCAGCCGCTGGGGGCCGCAGGCCAGACCAGTGCGCTGACGCTCGCGGGCAGCGACGGCAAGCCGGCGACGCAGGTCACCCTGTTCGACCAGGGCGTGCTGCAGACGCTGCAGGCCGCGATCACGGGACTGGCGCCGAAGATGCCGTTCGTGCTGGCGCTGTCCGCAGATCCGAAGGGCGCGACCGGCCTGGAGCCACTCGCCGCCTTCACCACCAACCCGGCCGGCGCGGCCATCGTCAACGCGATCGGCCCGATCCGGCAAGTCACCCGCAAGGACGCCGGCCCGAGCCGCCGTTACCTCGTGGTCGCGGCGGGCAAGCCCGGCAAACTCGGCGGCGTCGTGCAGGTGCAGATCACGGATTAATCGAGCGGTGTCGCCAGTCCGGAAGGCGAACATCTCAAACAATGCCTCCGTGACGCGAGCCCAGCCTCGATGTCTGCTTTCGAGAACAGCGTCAGCCCGCTTCTATGGCGTAGTTGGGTCGGCATCCGCCGGTCCGCTCTACGACCGGGTTGGGTGGTTTGCCGCCCGTCTGCTTTCGTAAGTCAAGTTTGAAAATTCGGACGTCTGCTCAGGCCGCGAACCTTACAAGGCTGACGTTATTGAGCGGCGGCGCCATCAGTCCGGGAGCAGAAAGAGCTTGGAAAGCACCCTCTGACCTAACTGATCCGCTGTGGACGGCTATGGCAAAGCAATCCTTGACCTAGAACATTCCATTATTGGCGACCGCGAACGAGATCTACTCCCGTCTTGGCCGCAGGGCCGTCGAAGCGCTGGCCGAAGCATCTCACAAGATGCGCATCGATTATCGTCTATTCTTTCGGTTTCTACGGGTCTTTATCGGCGTTCTGATGACGGGGAAGATGGCGTCCGCTTTAAACTCATAAAATCAAATCAGTTAGAAAATTAAAATCCGATTTAAAAATGGAAATACCTTTATTTAAATAAAGCACTTTTTATTTGTCGAAAGATGCAACCAAATATATAGTCAAGCTGCCGATCGATAAGCGGCCAAGCCACCAAAAAGCTGCAACGATAGTCCTTTCTACTGACGAGGACTGCGATTGGGCACCGATTCGGGTCGATGCTGGCGCTTGGGCGCAAATGGCGTCGGATGTGGGGACACAATGCAAAACCTCAAGACGATTCTCCTCTATTCTTCGGCCCTGCTAGCCATCGGAGGGGGCGCACGCGCCGCGGATCTTCCAGTCAAAAAGGCAGTCCCTGTCGAATATGTCCGCGTCTGCACCGCCTACGGCGCGGGATTTTTCTACATTCCTGGCAGCGACACCTGTATCCGCCTCTCGGGGCGCGCACGGTACGACTACCTGTATCAGGCCAGCAAGGTCCGCACAGGAAGCGGTGGCGACGTGTCTGGCTATGTCGGCCTCCTCCGATTGAACCTCGATGCGCGCACGCAAACTGATTACGGCACCTTGCGCGCGTTCCTGCGCCTCGACGTCGCCTCCCGCAGCGGCCCATTCGTCACCTCGGCCTCCCGCCAGCGCGAGGGGCAGGCCTTCCCAGGCCTCGGCGCGGACGCCTTCGGCCGGACGCAGGATTTCGTAAATGCCGACAAGGCTTTTATCCAGTTCGCCGGCCTCACTGCCGGTCGCGCATCGTCCTTCTTCGACTTCTACGCCCACGACTTCGAGTTGATCGGCGGCACCGCTGGTTCGGACAATTACAGCACCAACCTGCTTGCCTACTCGGCGGTGCTCGGCAACGGCATCACCCTGACGGCTTCGATGGAAGATCCGACCTTTCGACGCTTCCCGATCTTCGGCACCGGCGCCGCCGCTGGGGCCTTCACGGCGGCGGGCGGATTTGCAGGCTATAGCAACGCCTTCAACCCTTTTACGCCGTCCACGTTCCTCGCCCCGATCATCGTGGGGCCGGGCACCGTCGCCTTCGTGGACGTTACGCAGAAGAGCCGCCTTCCTGACTTCGTCGGCGTCGCTCGAATCGATCAGCCCTGGGGGTCGGCGCAGCTGTCGGCAGCCGTGCACGAGATCAACGCCGGCGACGCCGCCAGCACGGTCGCGGGTGTCGCGACCGCCACGGCAGGGCTCGGCATCGCTCCGACAGGCCGCGCATCCAGCGACTACGGGTTCGCGGTGCAGGGCGCCGTGAAGGTCAATCTACCCTTCATCGCTCCGGGCGACACCTTCTACCTTCAAGGCGCCTATGGCCAGGGCGCCATGAGCTACACAGGCATCTCCAACTACACGGCGCCGTACGATGCCCTCGCTGCCGCCCCTGTGAGTGGAGGATCGTTCCTGCAATACTACTCCGATGCTGTATTGAACCCATCGACGGGCAAGCTAGAACTCTCGACTTCGTTCTCCACCGTCGCCTCGTTGCTGCATTACTGGTCGCCAACTTGGCGCTCCGCAGTTTTCGGGAGCTACGCGCAGATCGACTACAACACGCGGGGCCGCAACGCACTCGGCGCCCTCGGTTTCGGTTTCGCGCCAAGCGGAGCTAATGCGGCAAATGCTTTCGCCTTCGCCACGAGCCCCGTCCTGCGCGGAAACAACCAGATCGTCACGGGCGCTAGCCTAATCTGGACCCCGGTAAAGGACCTGGATATCGGCGTCGAGGGCGAATACATACGAACCGCCCTTAACAGCGGCGTGACCCCCGACATCTCCAAGAGCTCCCTGCGCTACATCAGTTCGCAGGATGCGGCCCAGGTCCGCTTCCGTATTCAGCGCGATTTCTGAGCCTGTTCCGTCAACGCGGATACCGTCTCGGCGCGTAATAGAGCCGCACGACTATCGACCAGGGCGTTTTCCTTGATCCATGGAGAACGTAAGACATCCTGGTTTCGCTCTTCCTCCGCAGGATCGACAAAGCCCGGTCAACTGGCCGGGCTTTGCTGTTTGCACATCGATAAATTGGTATTCAAATGATAAAACTTATTTTCATTGACTGATACTGTAGTTTTGCTACAAGTATCATAGTTCTTCGGCGATCCAGTGCACAGCCGGCAGAACAGACGCTTAGTTTCAGAGCCGACAGGCCCAGGTACCGGGCCGATCGACTCTGAACAAAAGCTTCAGACCCTTCGACTCAGCCGACCGGGAAACCGGTCGGCTTTTTCTTTGGCGCTAAAGTGGACTTAAAGTTTCGTTTCAAATTCAAATCCAGCGTTCAAGACGAAAACTTTATTACTTGATAAAACGTTGAATTTACACAGCGTCGGATGCACTATGATGGAATGTCGCCAGCGAGCGACGCCATCGATACGAGAATTGACCATGAAAACGTTCGTTCTGGCCTGCTCTCTTGGTGCCATCCTGATGTCCGGCGCTGCTTATGCGGCGGACACGCAGCAGCCCATCGACCCGAAACTCATCATCCGCACCAGCGGCGATGGCCTCGACGCCGACGCCTACGCACAGGGCAACGACCGTTCCGGCGGCATGTGGCGGAACGCAATAGGAGCGAGCGGCTCGCTCGCGGCGCAGCGCCCGGTCATTGTCGGATCAGTCCCGACGGACCGTCAATGGAGCCACCTGCGGTCGCGCCAGCGTCGGGCCTACAGCGACGCTTACTGAAACCGCAGGGCTTGGCCCCGGCACCAGTGTAGAGCATTTTTCATGGTCCTCGGATCATGGGAAATGCTCTATCTCTTTGTGATGCCGCATTGTCTTTCGTTGAACCGGCAATCGCTCTGATGGAAGGTGCTTCAAGCGCTCTGGGCTCGGATGACAGCGGGGGATCCTGCCGCCGTGACCGCAGGCTTCCACACCAAGGTGGCGTGGGTGCCACCCGCATCGCTCGCGATGTCGAACGCGGCGCTGTGCAACCGGGCGATGGAATCGACGAGGCTGAGCCCGATGCCAAAGCCGCTCTTGCCTGTCCTCAACGCCCCGCGCCGGTACCTCTCCCGCACCGCACCGAGTTCATCGACCGGGATGCCGCAGCCCGTATCGTCGATGCGGATGCCCGGAGGATCGCGCACCAGCGCGACCTTTACCTCGCCACCGGCAGGGGTAAACTTCAGGGCGTTGTCGATCAGGTTGCTCACCGCCTCAAAGATCAGGCTGCGGTCGCCCTCCACGGAACAGGGCTCTTCGGGCTGCTCCCAGCGGAGCTCGATATCCCGTTCCAGGGCTAGGGGCTCGTAGTACTCGATCGCATCCTCCAGCAGGAGGGCGAGGTCGAGGTCCGTGAAGCCCGAGCGGCGCATGCGGTCTTCCATCTCCGAAATACGCAGTAGTGCTGAGAAGCGGATGACGATGTCCTTCACCTCCGCGAGAACGTCCTCGTTGCAAGTGCGGAACGCTTCGACGTTGTCGGCCTTGCGGAGCGACCGCTCCAAAATGCCCACCACTCGCGTCAGCGGGGTCCGCAGGTCGTGAGCGATGTTCTCATTGACGCCCTTGATTTCCAACATTAGCCGCTCGAGCTGATCGAGCATGTCGTTAACGACGCCGGTCAGGTGCGCGAGGTCCGCAGAGACGCCCCGCGTCGGCAGGCGCTCGCTTAGGTCACCCCGCATGATGCGTTCGACAGCTTTGGTGATGGCGTCGTTCTGGCGAAGCGATCCGGCGCCGAAGATCACTGCTCCGACGAGGCCGATGACGATGGTGGCTGCCATGCCCCAGACGAAGGTTTCGACGAGGGCTTTCTCGAGGGCTTCCAGATCCTTGGCCGAGCGACTTACGAGGACGTATTCGCCGCTCTCAAGGCGGCTCAACTGGCTGAACAGGGTGCGCGACCCGTGCTCCGCCGGCTGCGTCAGTACGAATGGGCGGCCGACCGGGGCCGTTTCAGGAAACGGGATCGGTGCCCCTACGCGGCGAGCGTGGTCGGGTCCGAACAGCACGAGGGGGCGGCCGCCTTCGGCGAAATCCTCCGAGGCGTCGATACGATCGCGCAGGGCGTGGGGCGCGAGGCTCAGGAGATGCTTCGACTCCCACCCGACCCACTCGAACGCAGCCTTGCGGCCGTAGCTGCGGGTGTCGAGATAGAGGAAGCCCGAGAGTGCGAGGGAGGCAGTTCCGAACGTCGCGAAGAACAGGCACGCGACCCGGAACCCGCTTGTGCGGCGGACTTCAAGCAGCCGCACGGAGGATGAACCCCGTATTGCGGACGGTGTGGATGCGCGGGTTCAGCCCGTCGGGATCAAGCTTCTTGCGGATCTTGCCGACATGGACGTCGATGACGCTCGACTGGTGGTTGAAGCTGTAGCCCCAAACTGACTCGAAGATCATTTTGCGGCTCACCAGCACGCCCGCGTTCTGCATCAAGAACTCGATGATCGCGAACTCTTTCGGTAGAAGCTCAATCTCCCGACCTGCGCAGTGGAGCACACGCTCGATCAAGTCGAGTTGTAGGTCGCCGACGACGAGTTCGCTCACCGCCTCGGCGGCCATTTTGCGCCGGGCAAGGGCATCGACCCGCGCGGTCAGCTCGATGAACTCGAAGGGCTTGGCGAGGTAGTCGTCGCCCCCGGCACGCAGCCCGTCCACGCGCTCGTTGACGGCCGAGAGCGCGCTAAGGATCAGGACCGGGGTCGAAACCTTGGCGGCGCGCAGCTTGGTAAGCAGGGCGAGGCCGTCGATCTCCGGCAGCATCCGGTCGAGGACGATGACATCGAAGTCACCATCCATCGCCTTGCGTAGACCGATCGATCCGTTCATGGCCTCATCCACCCGAAAACCGTGTTCGGTCAGTGCCAATCCGATTTCGGCAGCAACGCGCTGATCATCCTCAACCACAAGAACGTTGGCCATCCTTTTATCCTTTTTATTATGGATACGCTGAGCCCGTTTCGGGCTCGGCGCTTCGGCTGGGACGCTGGAGTTATGCTCTTCGCGGTCGGTGTCAAATGGCGCGTTATCAGGCGGCGGAGCGTGCGTCATATCGTCGGCAAAGCTTGTCGCATAGGCGCTGTCGTTGGCCATTTCGTCACTCCGCGCTTGCCTGCACGGAGAGCTTGGCAACGGGTTCCCCTGAAGAGACGCTGCCCTTCGGGACGATGCGGCTGCCGTCGCGCAGGTCGGCTGGGGGGTTGAGGACGACGGTGTCGCCGCCCTTCAGGCCGGAACGCAGCTCAAGGGTCGTACCCAGATCACGCGAGATCGTGATCGGATGAAGCTTCACCGTATCGTCGGGCTGGACCACGGCGACCTGGGTTCCAGCGGCATCGAAGATGAGTGCCTCGGACGGGATCTGCAGGCCGGGATGGGCGCGGGGCACGGCGAAGGTCACGTTCACATAGAGCCCCGGCCGCAGCGCCCCGTCCGGGTTCGCTACGTCGACCTCGGTGTCGAGGGTCCGCACCGACGAGCGCAGGGCCACGGAGCTGCGCGAGACGGTGCCCTCGAAACTCCGCTCCGGCATCTGAGCCACCTGAACCGTCGCTCGGACACCGTCGCGGATGTGGACCGCCGCCGATTGCGGCACCTGGACGGACACGCGTAGCACGTCCGTGCTTTCGATGGAGAAGAGTGACGCGCCGCTGCCGAGATCGGCATGGACGAGGTCGCCGACATCGACCATGCGCGCCACGACGATGCCGTCGAATGGCGCGGTCACGTTCTCGAAAGTGGTGAGCGTGCGCAGCCGGTCTACGGTCGCCTGTTGGGCAGTGATGTTCGCCTCGGCCACCTTCACCTTCGCATCGGCGGCGGTCAGGGCGGCCGTGGCGGTGAGCATCTGCGCCCGGGTCTGGTCGGCAGTCTGCTTCGAGGCCCAGCCCTGGCCGGCGAGCGTCGACGTCCGGGCGTCGGTGGCGTTGGCGAGGGTGACGTTGGCCTTGGCCTGCTCCACGTCGGCATGGGCGACGGCGAGCTGGGCCTGAAGCTGGCCGAGCTGTGCCTCGGCCTGGCTTTTCTGCTGGTCGAGGTCGGGGGCGGCGATGCGCACGAGGAGGTCGCCCTTCTTGACCCGGGAGCCGATATCGACCCGGCGTTCGGCGATGTAGCCAGTGGCACGGGCAAAAATGTCGGCGTGGTCGAAAGCCTCGGTCTGTCCCGGCAGTGTCAGCCTCATCGGCTCGTCGTCCTCGACGGCCGAAACCGTGCGGACGGTCGGTACGAAGCTGATGACGTCCTCCTGCGTCTCCAACGACGTGCGGTAGGTCTGCCAATGGTGCCAGCCGCCCAGGCCGAGGGCGCTGCCGAGCGCCAGAAGCGCGATCACGAACGGGCGCTTGCGCGGCGGGGGAAGGTGCGCATGAGTCAGGGCCTCGCCTAGCAGGTCCTGCCGCAGAGGATCGATCTCGACCGCATGGGCATGCGCCCGCTCCGCGGCGTCGTTCCCAGCGTCGTCGGATTCGATGAACGGGCTCATCAATAGTCCTCAAGGGGCTTGATCGGGTTGCGGCGGAGAAGCGTGTAGAGGAGCGGTACGAAGAGCAGCGTGGAGAGCGTGCCCATGCCGATGCCGCCCATGACGGCGCGGGCCAGCGCCGCGTTCTGTTCCGAGCCCTCGCCCGAGCCGATCGCCATCGGGATCAGGCCGAGGAACATGGCCGAGGCGGTCATCAGCACCGGTCGCAGCCGGGTGTTGCCGGCCATCAGCGCGGCCTCGGGGGCCGAGCAGCCCGTGGCCTCACGGTGCTCCTTGGCGAAGGTGACGAGCAGGATCGAGTTCGCGCTCGCCACGCCCACCGACATGATCGCCCCGAACAGGGCCGGGATGGAGAAGGTCGTGCCGGTAACGAACAGGCTCATCACGATGCCGCAGAAGGCGAGCGGCAGCGCAGCGATGACTACGAAGGGATCGACCCAAGTCTGGTAGTTGAGGACGAGCAGCAGGTAGACCGCCATCAGCGCGATCCCGAGTCCGACCTCGATATGGGCGAAGGCGCCCTCCATGCTCTCGATCTGACCACGCACACGGATCTTGTCGGGGGCGGGCAACGTCGCCTGCTCCTCCGCGACGATCTTTTCGACCGCGCTGCGCACGCTTCCGAGGTCGGCATCTTGCACGTTGGCGAGGATGTCGAAGGTCGGCTGGGTGTTGACGTGGTTGATCACCGTCTGCTCTGGCTGCCGCTGCATCGTGGCGATATTCGAGAGCAGGATCGGGATGCCCGGCTGGCCGTCTCCGGTGCCGTGGACCGAGACTGGCGTATTCATCAGCCGGGCGATGTCTCCGTTGCGCCATTCTGGGGTCTGCACCCACAGCTGGTACGGCGTGCCGGATTTCGGATCGGCCCAGAAGTTAGGGCTGACCTGAAAGGAGCCGGAAAGGGAGACGTTTAGGTTCTGGGCGATGATCTGCTCGCTCACCCCCATCTCCGAGGCGAGCCGGCGATCAACGTTTACGTACATCTGCGGCGCATCGACGATCTGGTGCAGGTGGACGTCCACCGCCCCCCGCACCGCCGCGACCCGGCGCACGAGCGCGCGGGCGACGGCGAGGTCCTTCGCGTCGTGCCGACCGGAGACCTGCACGTCGATCTGCGCCACGGTGCCGAAGTTCAGGATCTGCGTGATGATGTCGGCGGGCTGGAAATAGAAGACATCCGAAGGAAACGCCCGACGCAGCACCTTCCGCAAACGCCGCTCGTAGAACGAGATCGGCTTGTGCTCACCCTTGAGATTAATGAGCATCTGTCCGTCGTTATAGGCGACGAAGGATGCGTCCATGAACGCGTAATTGTAGTTCGACGCCGGCAGGCCGATATTGTCGAGCATGAGGCCAAGCTCGTCCTTCGGGACGACCTGCCGG
Organism: Methylobacterium sp. J-059; assembly: GCF_022829485.1. Classification (NCBI taxonomy): domain Bacteria; kingdom Pseudomonadati; phylum Pseudomonadota; class Alphaproteobacteria; order Hyphomicrobiales; family Methylobacteriaceae; genus Methylobacterium; species Methylobacterium sp. J-059. Next base: position 7,182 of record NZ_JAKSYA010000145.1, on the reverse strand, counting down.
ACGATGTCCTCCACCTGCGCGAAGGTCTTCTCCGCCTCCTCAATCCGCATTCCCGGCCGGGTGCGGATGTGCAGCGTCATCTGGCTCGACTCGATCTGCGGAAAGTAGTCCTGCCCGATGAAGGGGAAGAGCCCCGCCGTCACGGCGAAGACACAGGCTGCCCCGGCAAGCGCCCGCTTCGGATGGCGGATTACCGCACCGAGCAACCCGACATAGCCAGCGTGGAATCGTGCGAAGCCGCGCTCGAAGGCCTCGCGGAATGCCAAGGCGACACGCAGTGGAAAGCGCAGCAGCCACGCAAGCGGCGCCAGGAGGCGTGACAGGAGCGAGCGGCGGCGCGGGCCGACTTCCAGCGCAGGAGCCGCCCCACCATGATGTCTTGCATATTCCGGCGCGACGAGGACGTCGATCAGGATCGCCACAAGGGTGCGTGAGAGCAGGTAGGAGGTGAGCATCGCGAAGACGACCGCCTCGGCCTGTGGCACGAACAGGTAGCGGGGGGCGCCCGTCAGGAAGAACACCGCCGAGAAGGCCGAGCAGATAGCCAGTGTCGAGATCAGCGCCGGCTTGGCGATACCCGCCACGCCTTCCAGCACCGAGCGGCGGAAGGGATAGCCCTCCTCGAACATCCGGTAAGTGTTCTCGATGGCCACCGTGGCGTCGTCCACGAGGATGCCGACGGCCAACGCGAGGCCGCCGAGCGTCATGACGTTGATGGTCTGGCCAAGCGCCACCAGCACCGACAGAGAGGTGAGAATGCAGAGCGGGATCGAGACGAGGACCACGAGTGTCGATCGCCACGAGCCCAGGAACAGGAGGATGGCGAGTCCCGTGAGCCCGGCGGCGATCACCGCCTCGCGTACGACATCGCCGATGGCGTCGGAAACGAAGACCGATTGATCGAAGAGCGGCGTGATCGACAGGCCCTTGGGCGAGGCCGCGCGGATGTCCGGCAGGGCCGCCTTCACGGCGTTGACCACGTCCAGCGTCGAGGCCGAGCCGTTCTTCAGCACCTGCAACAGCACGGAATGCTCGCCATCGGCGCGGACGATGTTGGTCTGCGGCGGCGAGCCGTCGCGGACATGGGCGACGTCGCGCAGGAGCACCGGCTGATCGTTCACGACCTTGATCGGGATGCGGTTAAGCTGATCGACGAGCTGGGGGCTCGAATTGAGCCGCACGGTGTATTGCTGGCGACCGATCTTCGCGAGTCCCGAGGGGACGACGAGGTTCTGCTTGAGGACCGCGTTGGTGACGTCGAGCGGCGTCATGCCCACGGCGCGGAGCTCGGCGAGGTCGAGATCGACCATCACCTGGCGCGGGGCGCCGCCATAGGGCGACGGCAAGGTCGAGCCTGGCACCTGGGCGAGGCGCTGGCGGGTGCGGTACTGGGCGTAATCGAACACTTTGGTCAGCGGCAGCGTGCCCGAGGACAACGCAAGCTGGATCACCGGCACTGAGGAGGCCGAGAAGCGCATGATCACCGGCGGCTGCACGCCCGGCGGCATCCGCGAGCGGATGGCGTTCATGGCGGAATCGACCTGCGTCATGGCGAGGTCGATGCTTACGGCGGAATCGAAATAGATCCGCTCGGTCACGGTCCCCTGGATGGACGTCGACTCGATTCGCTTGATGTTGTTCACGTTGCTCGACAGCGAGAACTCACTGTAGTTCGTGATGCGCTGAACCATGTCGGTGGCGTCGAGACCGCTATAGGTCCACACCACGACAACGACGGGAATGTCGACCGAGGGCAGCACGTCCTTCGGCGCTACGGCGATTGCGCCGACGCCGCCCAACGCCATCAAAATCGCCAAAACGTAGAAGCTCTTGCGGAATTTCAGGGCGAACCGAACAAGATTCATCGATAAATCGGGCTTCCCGGCACAACCCACCATGCGGCCAGCGCCTGAAGCGCGCTCGGACGAACAGAGGAAAGGCGCTATTTGGAGGTCTGAGCGAAGCGAAGTAAGTCCACCGCTAGATAGAGCTAGACGAAAGGTCTTACGAATGAATTCGCGATTGATTTTTTAAAAATATTTTGAAACAGAAAATCGCCACTCAGCATTTAAAAGGTGGGAAGCAACTAGCCCGTGAGGCGAAGGGACGGCTCAAACGTAGAAGATCTAAAAATTTAATTTATAAATAAAAATTAAAAGCAGCTATTTTACTTCAGAGATCAAATGTTTATTCGATTGCCTGATCAGAGTTTGTTAGACACCATTCTCCGTCGCCGCCGGCTTGGCAGGCTTGCGCGTTCGGAGTTCCCGATGTCGAGACAGCCCATCCGCGTCCTCGCGGCTCTGGCGATCCTTTCGCCATGGGCCACTTCTGCTCTGGCCCGGAACGAACAGCCAGCGGGCGGTGCTTTCATGAGCAGTTACACGAGCGATCCATATTTCGATCCGCGCTCCCGCTATTCGCAGGAACATTCCCCGGGCGACATTGGCGGTCAGCCGATGCTGACGGAGCCCAACGGCGAGAGGCCCCCCTGCGCCCTGTTCGATCAGGCCTGCGAGCAGGCCTTCGAACGGAACCGGCGGCACGCCTATCCTTGAAGGCTAGTAGCCCGTCCGAGTAACGGGTTTGCGGATCGAGATCGGGGTTGAGATCAAGGCGAGCCAGCCTGCGTCATGCTCAGCGCCCGACCTTGGCCAGCTTCAGAAGGTTGTGGGCGGTGGAGATCATCGCCCATTCGCCGCGGACCTGATCGAGCCCGCGTAGCAGGAACTGTCGGAGGCCCCGGGCTTGCTTGATCTGCCCGAACACCGGCTCGACGACCTGCTTCCTGAGGCGGTAGCGGCTCCGGCGGCCAGCCCGTTTCAACCGCTCGGCCATCGCACGCATCAGGGGGGTCTTCGTCAGCTTTTGACGACCTGCGGCATCCGCCGCTCCGTGGCGCGCCCGCCCTGAAGCAAGATAGGCGGTGATCCGCCGCTGCTTCAGCGCTGCCAGGTTCGCCTCGTTGGCAAAGCCTGCATCGCCCGAGACCTCGCACGGCTTGCGCCCGAGATGAGCGCGGATGTCGTCGATGAGCGGCACAAGGGCACGGGCGTCGGCGGCGTTCGTCACGAGGCGGTGCGCCACGATGATCTGATGCGCGGCATCGACGGCGATCTGCCCGTTGTAGCCCTGCACGAACCCGTCGCAGGTCGGCAGGATCCGGCTGTCCGGGTCGGTAAAGTTGCGCTGCGCTCGGTCCGGCGGACCGCCGTCCTCACCACGTAGGGGTCGACCCTGCCAGCGCATGCCCGAGGACGCACCCGGCCCGCTCTCGTCCTCCGGGGTGGGCGGATCGACCGCTTCCGCTTCCAGCGCAGCCTTGGCGGCGCGGATCGTCTCCAGCCGCTGCTGCTTGTCGGCCCTCCAGTCCGGCGTCTCGTCGCCCCGTCGGTTCGCGCCCTCCGCCGCATCCTCGGCCGCGTCCGCCTCGTGCGCTTGCTCCAGCCAGGCGTCGACTTCGTCGGCCAGCGCCGGCTCTGCCGTCTTCATACGTCCGTAGCTCATCGTCTTGTGGCGGGATGCGTTGGCCTTCACCTTGGTCCCGTCCACCGCCACGTCGGCGAACTGGACCAGAGCAGCCGCGCGGCACTGGCGCAGCACCTGCACGAAAAGGTCCGACAGGGCCACGAGGTGACGCTTGCGGAAGTCGGCGATGGTGCGGAAGTCCGGCCGGTTCAGCCCGGTCACCGTCATGACGTCGACCCGTTCCTCGCAGGCCCGGGCGAGCTGACGCGACGAGTACAGGCCGCGGCTGTAGCCGTAGAGCAGAAGCGCCACCATCATTCCCGGGCGGTAGGGCGGGTAGCCGCGCTCCTCGCTGTAGGTATCGAGGATGGCCGAGAGGTCGAGCGCCTCCCGCACCGTGTCGCGAACGAAGTTCGCCAGGTGCCCGGGCGGCACGAACTCGTGCAGCGAGGGCGGCAGCAACCAGCCCTGATCCACATCCCAGGAGTGAAACACCTTGGCCATGAGCCGAATGCATCACCCTCTGACCTCGCCGTCGAGAGCATTACTCTGACGGGCTCCTAACTGTTCTGTCCCGAGGTACGGAGAAAGACGCAGCATGGCCATGTCCGAGGGTGTCCATACCATTCTCAATGCGACACACGTTTGAAAACGGCAAAAATCGTTATTTTATAAACCCTTATACTTCCCATGAAATGTTCCTCAGGGGGTAGGGGGTTCCCACCACTGGAGGACGATTACCGCAGGTAATCAGGGGTTACCTTCTGAGGTGAGGGTTCCTCAAGCGCGCCCTGGCGCGAGGGCAAGCCCTCGCTGGGACGCGAGAAGTATGGGGCTTTCCGTATGGGAAGCTGACCTCAAGGGTTGGCTTCGCCATTTTTCTGAGGTTGAGAACCGTCGACCTCCATCGCCGCGCCATGGCGTCGACGCCGCGCCTCTCACGCCTGCCAGATGCCCGCCAGCCGCTGCTAGGGGTCTAGCCTCCATCTAACCACTGAAGGTGTTCAGCGGGCTTCCCTCCGTTACGCGCCGATCCATGATCCTTGCGGGCCATTCCTGAGCCTCGCAGGCGGGGATGATCCAAATGACGGCATCAGCGCGGTACCCCATCCCAGAAGTTGAAGCCCCCTCGTACCACCCCACCCACCAATGGCCCGGCATCTTCGCTCCTTGACGCTATGGCGGACCAGTCATCTACCGTTCGCGCAGGCCCTCAGTCTGTCCCAAAGGTGCTGACGTCGGACAGGCGCCTGCAGACCTGACGGGCGCTCGACTACCAAGCCGAGGTGTATCTGCTGGCCGAGGGCGACTGGCACACGCACTGGCCGAGGGACCGACCGGTCCTTGAGGGAGCCACCCACGAGCCGGGACACGTCCCCATTAGGAGTGCCGGCGGTGACGGCTGCGTTGTCAATGGGATGACAGCGGCCTATATTCACTTTTTGTTCTCGAATGCTCTTCCGGGGGCAGCTTACCCCAAACGGACGCAGTCGATGCGAGCGCGATGAGGAACGCCCTCAAGACGGTCATGTTTGTGTCTGCGCTGTCGCCATCGTTGATCAGCGTGGCGCTCGCTCGGGTCTGGGATCGCGGACCGACCTGGGACGCGCTGTGGTACGCGCTAGCGGGCTGCGTCGGCATTCTCTTGATCCGGTACATCGTCGACGCGCTCAGATGGAACGGCGAGAACTTCCCGATCACCCTGAAGAAGGTCGAGGCCAACGACGCCCTGATGCTCGGCGTCATCGTGACGTACTTCATCCCCTTTATCGGCAAGGCGGCCGACATCACAGTCGGGGTCGTACTGGGCATTCTGGCGCTCGCCGGCGTCGCCTTATGGATGTCGAGCTCCATCCTCCCCAACCCGGTTCTGCGATCGCTCGGGTATCGCTTCTACAAGGCGGAGACTGACAGCGGCGTGGTGTACACGCTCATCACGCAGCGCGACCTGGTGGATCCGAGACAGGTCAGGGCCGTCAAGCGAATTTCCGGCTCGATGCTCCTGGAGTTAGTCTGAGCCCATGAACCTCTTCGCTCTGACCCAGGGGCCAGCCCGGCGCATCCTGCGCATCCCCCTTTCCCGGGCAATCCAGATTCAGGTCGGGGCGCTATTCCGGCAGCAGGAAGCAGACTTCGTAACGTCGGCCGAGGAGGAGCACGCGTTCGACGGCTCGTACACCCCGGTCGAGGGAGAAAGCCTCGTCATCGCGGGCTACGACGACGTCGACAACATTCACCACGCCATCGAGCATCCACTAGGCATACCGGAGATCCCGCCGGATCCGGACGCGTTCGAGACAGTCAAGGCGCTCTTCGTAGGCTATCGGTCCGATGGGGACGAGCCTATCGCGCTGATCCAGGGCTTCAACCGCCGCAGGATCATATCCCCAACCGGATTCACCCTGCTCCATTCCGCGGACACCTACCGGAGGGTCGACAGTGTTGGGTTGACCCTCGACAACCGGCTTGCGGCGATGCTGGTCGGGACGAACCTCAGGTTCCTGAGCTTTCACGTCGTGCGCCAGATCCTCGACCTGAGCGCCTATTTCGCCGAGGCTACGGTTCCCGAGCTGCGAGCCTTCGCGCGCACCGCGGGCATCCACGTCGCGGATGAGGAGGCCTTCGTGGCGCTCGCCGACACTTGGGTCAGGAAGAAGGTGACCTTGATCGGCCGAAACCGAATTTTGGATACAGTGAGTTCGGCGGCGATCCGCGACGCTGCCCTCGCATTCGGCATCGAGATCGAGACGGTTCAGGTGAATGGCCGGGAGGCCATCTCCCTGCCGGGCGCCAAGGCCGATCTGAAGACGCTCCTGAAGTTCCTCGACGAGGACTACTACCGCTCGCCAATCCAGGGCCGGAACTACGTGACGAACTCGAAGCGCCCGATTTGATCCCGTTTCGTTTGCCCCACCCGGACCGACGGATATGCTTGGGGGGCAGCGTTACGTTTGAGGATGAGCTCGCCGGTCATGGGCAACGTGACAAAGGCGACGGAACTCGCCGCCCGCATCGAGGTCGTCCCGACGCTCCTGGAGGTGATCTGCCAAACCACGGGCATGGGCTTCTCCACCTTCGCCCGGGTGACCGAGGAACGCTGGATCGCCTGCGGCGTCCAGGATGACAGCGGTTTCGGGCTTACCCCGGGCGACAAGTTCGGCGTCGAGACGACCCTCGGCAACGCTGGAGGCTGATCCGTGCGTAAACCTAGTCGTGTTGAACTTCGCAACGCCGAGCATGAACGGGGCCGAGGCCTACATCGACATCCTTAAGCGGTAGCCGGGGATGGCCGTGCTATTCGTTACCGGCTTCGCCGGCACCGCCGCAATGGCCCAGGCCAGCGCGGACGGGGCCAGTGCCATCATGCTGAAGCCGTTCCGGGACGGCGAGCTCGAACGAAGGTCGCAGGAGCGCTTGCTGCCCGAGCCACGCTTGTCCCGCAGCTCGTGTCGGAGCGGGGCCGAGGCTTCGATGATCGGAGCTAGACCACCGGGTCCCCCCCCCCCCCCCCCCCCCCCCCCCCCCCCCCCCGCCCCCCGCCCCCCCCCCCCCCCCCCCCCCCGCGCCCGCCCCCTCCCCTCTCCCCTCCCTCCCCCCCCCTCCCCCGCCTCCCTCCCCCCTCTCCTGCCGCCGCTCCCTAGTTCGTCTCTCCTCGTTGTGCTCTGTGTGCGTTGTTGTCTTGAGGCTGTGTGCTGTCGCACTGAAGATGCCGGG
>NZ_JAKSYA010000137.1:0-1043 GCF_022829485.1 Methylobacterium sp. J-059 | reverse complement strand
GGGGCGAGGCCGAGGCGCTCGCCGGCGTAGCGGCCCTCCCGGATCGGGCGCCACCAGGCCGCGTTGTCGAGGTACCAGCGCACGGTCTCCTCCAGCGCCTGCTCGAAGGTCTTGGACGGCGCCCAGCCGATCTCGGCCTCGGCCTTGCCCGGGTCGATCGCGTAGCGCCGGTCGTGCCCGGGCCGGTCGGCGACGAAGGCGATCAGCCGCGCGTGCGGGGCGTGCTCGGGCCGCAGCCGGTCGAAGGCGGCGCACAGCGCCTCGACCACGGCGAGGTTGTTGCGCACCGCGCGCCCGCCGAGCAGGTAGGTTTCGCCGACCCGGCCGCGCTCCAGCACCGCCACCAGGCCGCGGGCGTGGTCCTCGACGTGGATCCAGTCGCGCTCGTTCAGGCCGTCGCCGTAGACCGGCAGCGGACGGCCCTCGAGCGCGTTGAGGATCATCAGCGGGATGAGCTTTTCCGGGAAGTGGCGCGGCCCGTAGTTGTTCGAGCAGTTCGTCACCAGCACCGGCAGGCCGTAGGTCTCGTGCCAGGCCCGGGCCAGGTGGTCGGAGGCGGCCTTCGAGGCCGAGTACGGCGAGCGCGGGTCGTAGCGGCTGCCTTCCGTGAAGAACCCGCCCGGCGGCAGCGAGCCGTAGACCTCGTCGGTCGAGACGTGGAGGAAGCGGAAGCGGCCCTTCGCGTCCGCCGCCAGCCCCTCGTGGTGGCCGCGTGCCGCGTCCAGCATCACCTGGGTGCCGATCACGTTGGTCCGGATGAACGCGCCCGGATCGGTGATCGAGCGGTCGACGTGGCTTTCGGCCGCCAGGTGCATCACCGCGTCGGGCCGGAAGTCCGCGAAGGCCGCGCGCACGGCGTCGGCGTCGCAGATGTCGGCCTCGACCAGGCGGTGGCGGGGATCCTCGGCGAGGGGCGCCAGCGACACCGGGTTGGCCGCGTAGGTCAGCGCGTCCAGCGTCAGCACGTCGTGGCCGAGGTCGCGCACCAGGTGGAGCACGAGGGCGGAGCCGATGAAGCCGCAGCCGCCGGTCACCAGGATGCG
>NZ_JAKSYA010000136.1:0-344 GCF_022829485.1 Methylobacterium sp. J-059 | reverse complement strand
GGTGGCGCATCATCGGCCGGCGCATCATACGACGATGCATCATCCGGCGCTCCATGCGGACATTCGTCACCAGCTCGGCGGGTGCGGCCACAGCGGCGGACGGGCCCATCGGTGCAGCGGAGGCGGACGTGGAGAGCGACGCTGCGCCGAGCGCGGCGAACAGGGCGGCGGCAATGATGGATGAGCGCAAGATGGTTCTCCTCGCATGCCGCCAGAAGCGACAGCCTTCTCCCGTCGGTCGACCGGAGAATGGAAGAACCAAGCTCAAGCTCGTTTCGATCCGTTCGATCCGTTCGATCGTGGACCCGTAAGCGCGTGGAATGCGCAGCCGGGCACCTCGGATA
>NZ_JAKSYA010000131.1:0-49502 GCF_022829485.1 Methylobacterium sp. J-059 | reverse complement strand
CGGGCAACCTCGCGACCTCCGGCTACGGCCCGAGCACCATCGCCGGCCTCGGCTCCCGCCTCGACTCGGCGGAAGGGCGGATCGGCGGCGTCGAGTCCCGCGTCGGCGCGCTGGAATCGCGCACGAACGCCCTGTCACAATGCCTGCAGGACACCTCCGTCTCGGCGGCGGGGGCGCTCCGTGTCCAGGCCACCTCGAACGCATCGATCACGGCGCAGGTCGCGGCGATCTCGGCGGCGATCCAGGGCGGCGGCGCGGCGGCCGTCAGCGTCGCCGGCGCGGGCGCCGGCGTGTCGAACACCATCGCGATCGCGACCCAGGCCTATATCGTCGGCGTCGGCAACGGCATCCAGGCCGCGAGCGTGGCAGTCAAGGCGCTGGATTCCTCGACGATCAAGAGCCTGACGGCGGCAGCGGGCCTCGCGGTGGCGGGCGGCGGCGCGGCCGGAGTCTCGGTCGCCGTGGCGCTCTCGTTCGCCTACAACACCATCGGCAACACCATCGCGGCCTCCATCACCAACGCCAACAACGGCGTGACGGCGACGGCCGGCGACGTCCTGGTCTCGGCCGCCAACGCCGCCACGATCCTGGCCTCCTCGGCGGCGGCCTCGCTGACGATCGGCGGCGGCGGCGGAGCGGGCGTCGCGGTGAGCGGCGGCGGCGCCATCGCCGTCAACACCATCACGACGAACACCAACGCCCTCATCGACGCGAGCCGCGTCGCCAGCACGCTCTACGACGTCGACGTCACCGCTTCGAGCACCTCGACCATCACCGCGTTCGTCGACGCGGCGGCGGGCGCCCTCGCGGGCGGCGCGGGCGGCGTCGCGGTCGCGATCGGCCTCGCCGGCGCCCAGAACGTCATCGGCACCTGGACGATCCCGACCGATTCGCACGGCCAGCAGACCGGCGACCCGGTCAAGGGGTCCGGCGCGCAGGTCCAGGCCGCCATCACCGGGACGACCGTCGATGCCGGCGGCACCGTCGATGTCGAGGCGACCTCGAACCAGACGATCTCTGCCCATACGGCGGCGGGCTCCGCGGTCGTGGCCGGCGGCCTCGTCGGCGTCGGCGTCGGCGGAGCCGGCACGTTCACCGGCAACGTCATCGCGGTCGCGACGAAGGCCCTCGTCGGCGCCGCCACCGTGACGGCGGGCGCCGTCACGGTGGCGGCGAGCGACAGCTCGACCATCGACGCCAATACCGAGACGGCCGCGCTCGCCGGCTCCGGCGGCGCCGTCGGCGTCTCGGTCGCGGTCGGCTCGGCCTACGCGCTGAACACGATCCAGAACGAGGTCGTCGCCGCGATCACCGGCGGCACGGTCGCCACCGCGACGAAATCCGAGCAGGATCTCCTGTCGGGCTACGAGCGCTACTGGGCCTACCGCAACCAGCAACCGAACCCGGCCGCCTACAATCCGACCTTCCAGGTCGCGATCTCGAGCGCCGAGCAGGCGAGGCTCAGCCCGGACCTCCGCGTCAAGGCCCAGCTCGCCCATCCGGGCGCGTCGAGCGGCGACCTCGACGGCTACGTGGCTCAGGCGCTCACCGACCTCGCGACCCAGCGCACCGCCGACTACCGCACGCTCGACGCGACCTACGGCCGGTACGGCAACAGCTACCGCGCGACCCTCTCGGGCGGGGCGATCCAGGGCGACGTGACGGTTCGGGCCGTCGAGACCGCGCAGATCCGCGCCGTGGCGGCTTCGGCGGCCGTCTCGGTGTCGGGCGGCGGCGTCGGCGTCGCCGTGTCGGGCGGCGGGGCGGGCGCGACGAACATCATCGGCGGAACGACGCAGGCGACCATCAACGGTGCGACCATCACGGCCTCGCCGACGCTCGCCACCGCCGACGTCGCCGTGTCCGCATCGAACACGTCGGTGATCAGCGCCGAGGTCACGGCGCTCGCCGGCTCGGTGGCGATCGGCGGCATCGCGGTCGGCGCGAGCCTCGGGGCCGCGGCGGCGACGAACTCGATCGGCTACACCCCGTCGGGCGCGACGCGCACCGGCGTCCAGGTGGAGGCCTCCGTGGTCAATGCCACGGTGACAGCCGGTGGCGCCCTCTCGGCAACCGCGATGTCCTCGCAGACGATCAACGCCAAGGTCGGCGCCGGCGCGGTGGCGTTGGGCGGCGGTGGCGTCGGGCTCCAGGCCTCGGGTGCCGCCGCGATCTCGATCAACAAGGTCGCGACCGACGTCCACGCCTTCGTCAGCGGCGGCAGCGCCACGGTCGGCAGCGTCGCGGTCCTGGCGCGGGACACCTCGACGCTCAGCGTCGATACCGGTGCGGCCTCGCTCGCGGCGATGGCGGGCATCAGCGCGAACGCCGTCGCGCTCGGCGTCGCGACGGCGACGAACGTCATCGGGAACGATGTCCGGGCCTCCATCTCCGGCGTCTCGCGGCTGACGGTGGCGGGGTCCGTCTCGGTCACGGCCAACGAGGTCGCGAACCTGAGTTCGAAGGCGGCGGCGGCCTCCGCCGCAGCGGCGCTCGGCGGCATCGGCGTGGCCATCGCCGGCGGCGGTGCGGGCACGAACAACGTCGTCCAGAGCACCACCGGCGCGGCCATCACGGGCAGCACGATCGTGGCGGGCGGCAACGTCTCGGTGACGGCCGCCGACACCTCGACGGCCTCGTCCGAGGTGGCGACCGTCTCGCTCGCGGCCGGCGTCATCGCCCTCGCGGCCGGCGGCGCAGTCTCGCTCGTGACCCTGACCCCCGAGGCGACGGCCTCCATCGACGGAAATTCCGACCTCACCGCCGCGTCCGTCAGCGTCCTGGCGACCGCGCAGCCGAAAGCCACCTCTACGGCCTACGGGCTCAACGCCGGAACGGTGGCGGTCGGCGCCTCGGCCGCCACCGCGAAGGTCGCGGCGAAAGTCGTCGCCACCGTCGGCAATGCGAAGATCACCGGCGGCTCGCTCAGCGTGATCGCCAACCTCGGACAGCAGAACGGGTCGGATACCGCCGCCGCCAACGCCGTCGGCGCCGTCGGCGGCCTGATCGGCCTGACCTCGACCGTCACGGTCGCCGAGAACAAGAGCACGATCGACAGCACGGTCGGGACGGGCGCGCGGATCGCCCTCACCGGTGCACTCGTCGTGGCGGCGCTTGGCGCCACGCGCCAAAGCTCCAACGCATCGAGCGCGAGCCTGGGCCTGATCGCGGCCGGCGCCACCTACGCGACCTCGACATCCGACGTCGACGCGCACGCCACCATTACGACGACGAACTCGATCACCGCCGGCAGCCTCAGCCTCACGGCCGACAACAATGAGACCAACGCCGTCATCACGACGGCCGGCAGCGGCGGACTCGTGTCGGGGGCCGCGGCGGTCAGCACGAACACCGTGCAGGGCTCGACGCTCGCCGACCTCGGTTCCTTCGTGCGGGTCGACCTCAGGGGAAGCGGCAGCGGCGCCTTCAGCGCGCTCGCGCGCCACGCCGCGACGATCCAGACGCAGGTGATCACCGCGGCCTACGGGGCGCTCGCCGGAACCGGCGCGTTCGTCGCGAACGCTGTGACTTCACCGGTCACCGTCGAGATCGGCAGGGCTGCCAACATCCAGGCTCGGAGTATCTCGGCCACCGCCTCGAACGCTCTGACAAAAGCCGACCTGTCCGACCCCGACCTGTCGGGTTCGACCGGCGGCATCGCGAGCGCCGCCGGCGCCAGCAGCGCGCTGACGATCGACTTCCGCACCGCCGTCAAGGTCGATGCGAACGCAGTGCTCAACGTCGTCGGCGCGGCGGGGACGCTGAGCCTCGCAGCCCAGAACGCCGCGGATATCTACGACGCCACCAAGCTCCAGACCGGCGGCGCGATCTCGGGGGCCGGCGCCTCGGCGAGCGTCACGGCCAACCATTTCGACGCCAGCATCCTCGTCGGCGCCGGCGCCCAGCTCAGCAGCACCGGCGCGATGACGCTCGCTGCAAACGGCCACGCCAACGTCAAGGTGCAGGTGGAAGCCGATACCTACGGCGCCGCGACGGTTGCGGTGGCGGGCTCGACCATCACCTTCAATCCGATCAACCTCGTCGATGTCGGCGCGAGCGCGAAGCTGCACGCGGGCGGTGACCTCGGCCTGTTCGCCGGCACCAACAAGTACCTCTACGACGACCGCTACGTCTTCGAGACCTACACCGACAACTTCGCCGGCAGCGCGATCCCGTTGAGCAGCCTCACGGCGGAGGCGAACGTCGCGCAGACGAACACGGTCTGGGTGCACGTCAACGCCAAGTTGGAGAGCGCCGGCGACGCCGACCTCTACACGAACCGCCTCGGCATCTCGACGACGATCGCCCAGGCCAAGGCGACCAACTGGACGACCGCGGTTGCGGGCGCGATCAATGACGCGCTCGGCGGCGGCCAGCAGCACGTCACCGGCTCGGGCAGCTCCACCTCGCACGGCGTCGTGCGGGTCGATGGCGAGGTCCATACCGGCATCAGCCGAAACGTGTCGATCAACATCGACGCCATCGACGTCGCCAACAAGAAGGGCCTCTACCGAGACACTGACGGCGCGACCGTCGTGACGGGCAGCGTCACAATCAACGGGACGACCAGCGCCTTCACCATCCGTGCCGCCTCCGGCCAAGCGTCCGGCACCACGACGCTCGACGGCGGACTCGTGCTGACGCTCGACTTCGAGCCCATCTCGAGCGGCCTGTTCGACGCGCTGGCGAACGCCTCGGCCCAGTACCTGAAATACAGCAAGTTCGTCACGCAGAACGGCCAGCAGGTCCAGGAAGACCCGGAGCTCGCCACGTTCTGGAAGGGGCAGATCGACCAGATCACGGCCGAGCTGCTCGCCTCGAACCTCGCCGAGGCGCTGCCGTCTGCCGGCGGCGGGACGAAACTCGTCGCCAAAAACGTCTCGGTGCCGACCGTGACGATCCAGGCCTTCTCGGCCGCTGCCGGCCGGATCGACGTGCGCGCCGACGAGTTCGTGGGTGCCGCGAGCGCCAAGCTCGACGCACCGGGCGAGACCGCCGTCACGATCCTCAACCAGTCGCCCGCAGCGCTCAAGATCGGCGGCATCACGATCCCGGAGAGCAACGGCGGCGTCTACCTCAACGGCGACGTGGTCTCGAACGACGCGGTGGCGGCCATCAACGCCCGGGTCAACGCGCTCAACGTCGCCAACAGCGCGAACGACAAGACCACCAGCGGCCTTCTGGCCGCCTTCGGCGCCGTGACGCAGTCGGCCGGCGGCAATGCGGGCGTGAGCACCATCTCGATCCGCAGCACTCAGGGCCCGACATCGTTCACGGCGACGGATTCCACGGGTACCGTCACCAACGTCAAGTTGCCGACGCCGAGCATCTCCATCACCGGCGAGATCGATGCGATCAACGCCAACCTCGTCGTCACCAACGACAAGGCAGGCGGCGACATCAACTACTTCGCCGACATCCACACCAAGACCAACACCACGAGCGCGGGCGGCTCGGTGACGATCAAGGACGTCTCGGTCTACAACGTCGCCGGCGAGCCCTACGCCCAGATCAAGGCGATCCTGCCCAGCAGCGGCATGAGCGGCATCGATACCTCGACGCAGGCGCAGATCGACCTGATCTCGGTCAAGCTCAGCGCCGGCTCCTCGGTCACCAACACGCTCGGTATCGATCCGAGCCAAGTCGCCGCCGCGACGGCGCAGGTGCCGTCGGGGGTCAACCTCTACGGCAGCCGGATCTCGATCGACGCGAACTACGTCAACGTGAACGGCAAGATCCAGAGCGGCCGGCCCGACTACGCCGTCACCATCGGCGCCGACACGGCCGCGGAGATCCTCCGCATCCGGCAGAGCGGCCAGAGCGGCCTCGTCTCGCTGGCGACGGCCTCGGGCGGCAACGGCTTCGACATCCAGTACGACACCGCCAACAACCGCATCGTCGTGAACGAATTGCGGGTGACGGGCGGCTACGTCTCGATCACCGGCGTGATCCTCAACACGGCGCCGTCCGCCGGCAGCATCGAGGCGCTCGGCGGCTACGCCAACGTCACGATCAACAACACCACGGATTACGACCTCGTCCTGAACCGCCTTGACACGACCCAGCGCGGCAACGGCACCGTCATCCTGACGGACAAGGGCTACGCCTCGAGCGGCATCGTCGCCAAGCAGTCGATCTACACCGAGACCGTCAACGCGCAGGGCAAAGCCGTCTACTCGGTGATCGTCAAGACCCTCGACGCCCAGGGCCACGTCGTCTCGACGCTGCCCGCGCCGGCGGCGGCGCAGACCAACAGCTACGCTCCGCAGCAGGGCTACCGCTACCAGTTCACGGTCGGACAGGGGACCAAGGAGGTCTCCAGCGTCACCAAGTCGACCTCGGACTGGCTCGGCATCGACGCCTTCGCGGCCGACCCTGCGAATATCACCGGCTACCAGGTCGAGAGCGTCGGCGACGTCCGGCTGCTCCCGGAGGGCACGTACTACACGCTCAACACGGCGCTCGAGAGCGTGCTCTACAACCACGTCTCGCCGAACGCGAACTTCGAGACCGCAACCCCGGTCTATGACAAGTCCGAAGTCAGCACGGAAACGACGTGGTACGGGAAGTCGACCTATTCTCAGACGTTCTTCAAGACGACGTTCAACGAATATCTCTCGAAGCACAGCATCAAGGCCGACGAGCCGATCCGCATCAGCTTCACGGGGCATGATTCGAGCACGATCGCAATCAACGCCACCGGCGCGGGCAAAGTCCTGATCCAGGATGCGATCGCCAACACCAGCGGTACGACCTCGATCACCGCGAACAACACCATCGAGCAGTTCGGCGGGAACGGCGCCGTCGGCGGCAACACAGTCGTGCTGGTCGGCGGCGGCGGCATCGGCAGCCGCGACACGGCGCTCGCCGTGAATGTCGGCGCGGGCGGCCTCACCGCGATCACGAAGAGCGGCAGCATCAACCTCACGAGCTCGCAGAGCATCGCCGTCGACGACGTCATCGCCGGCGACCTCCGCGCACTCACGCCGCTCCAGCTCGCCACCGCCTCCCTCTCCGACCTCGCCACGGTCGCGGGCGCCTATGACGTGACGCTCACGGCGCGGACCGGCATCACGGTCGCGGCGGGCGGCGACGGCCTGATCTCAGGCGGTGCCGTCACCCTGAAGACGACCTCGTTGGGCGATGTCGGCAACGCCGCGGGCGTCCTGAAGCTCGCCGTGAACACGACGCAGCGCGACCTCCTCACGATCAGCGCGAAGGGCGCCGTCGCCGTCGAGCAGCTCGGCTACAAGGCCTCGGCCGGCGCGACGCTGACGGCGCGCGACCTGCGGGTGAACACCATCACCGGGAGCGGCGACGTGTCGGTGACCGTCGACAAGGGCAGCCTGCTCAACGTCGTCACCGACGTGACGCGCGACCAGCGCACCGTCGACCAGCTCCTCGGCGGCGTCTGGAAGGACCTCGCCCTCACCGGGGCCGACGCCCTGGCGAAGGTCACCGCGACGCTGAACGCCTACGAGAGCGTGCACGAGCAGGAGTACCGCACCTACTGGAACTTTCGGAACCAGCAGACGAACCCGGCCGTCTACGACGCCAACTTCGTCGTGCCGCTCTCCGCAACCGAGACCGCCTACTACACGGACTTCTACGGCAAGGAATACGACGGACAGACCACGCATACCGGCACCCGCGACGCCTACATCGCCGGCGCGCTCGGGACGATCCAGGTTTCGCGTACGACGCAGTACCGGACGCTGAACCAGACTTACGGTCAGTACGGCGACGTCGGCTATCCCGACCTGAAATCCGCCTACGACACCTACTGGGCGGAGAAGAGCGCGCTGGTCGGCGGCACCGTGACGGTCTCGACGACCGAGACGGCGGCGATCCGCACCGCGGGCGCCGCGATGACGCTCTCGGGCAGCGCCCTCGACGCCTACGTCGCCGGCAAGATCGCCGGCATCGAGACGACGCGCACGGCCGACTTCGCCCGGCTCTCGACCGCCTACGCCGCCTTCACGGGGGTCTCGGCGGCCGACTTCGCCGCCGGCTACGCGGACTACTGGAACATCCGCATCCAGCAGGCGGACCCGACCGTCTACGACGCCACCTTCGTGCCGACGCTGTCCGCGACCGAGCGCGCGGCCTATGCCGACCGGTTCCGGAACGACAGCACGGGCGTCACCAAGACCGGCGCGGACCGCGACGCCTACGTCGCCGCCCAGCTCGCCCAGGTGGTCACCGACCGCACGACGACCTACCGCACGCTCAACGCCACCTACGGCGGGTTCGGGAACGCCTACAAGGACGCGGTCGTCACCGACTACACCACGTATCTCGGCTACACGGGGATCTATCCCGCCCTCACGGCGACCTATTCGGCCTTCTCCGCCGCCTATCCGGGCACCTCGGCGGCGACCTTCGCGAGCGAGTACGCGAGCTACTGGACCATCCGGGCCAAGCAGCCGGACCCGACCGTCTACGACGCCACCTTCCAGAACACGGCCGCCTATCACGCGCTCAACGCCAAGTACGGCCGTTTCGGCGACGCCTACGACGCCGCAATCGCGCCCGATTACGGCACGTATCTCGGTTACAACGCCCATGTTGGCACGACACCCTTCATGGTGAAGCTCGTCGGCGCCGAGGGGGTGGCGTTCAGCGCGCAGTTCCGGCAGCAGGGCACCGGCACCAACCTCTCCGGCGCGGTGCTCGATGCCTACGTCACCGCGACGGTCGCCGCGCTGCAGGCGTCGCGGACGCTCGAATATGGCAGTCTCGCGGCGTTCTTCCATCAGTTCACGCAGGTGGACGACAGCGCCAAACAGACGAACCCCTATTTCTTCATCGATGCGACGACGAACGCGGCGCTGACCGGCGGCATCAAGATCTGGGACGTCAACGAACTGCTGTTCGGCGTCGGCACCGGCCTCCTCAAGACCGTGACCGACACGCAGATCGATTCCCAGGCCCCGAACGTCACCGGCGCGAACGTCACGCTCGTCGCCAACGGCGGCGGCATCGGCCAAGTCAACGGCGTCACCACGGTCGACCTCTCGGCGAAGCCCGTCACCTTGTCGCTCGACGCCCGGATCGCGCTCGCCGCGGCCGAGCGCAGCGACGTGGTCTACCTCGCCCACGCCCCCGTCTCGCAAACCGTGACATTCGGCAACAGCGGCAACCAGGGCACGATCACCCTCGTCAACGGCACCTGGGACCCGGCCGTCTTCCACCCCGGCGACGCGCTCTATATCGGCGCGCAGTCGCGGCTGAACGGCTTCGACGGGACCACGGTCTACAAGATCGCCGGCGTCAGCGGATCGGTCATCACGCTGTCCGCGAACCAGACCCTGAAGGGCGAGTTCGCGGCGGGCGTCGATTTCGCGCCGATGGTGCTCAACCCCTCCGCGCCGACGTCGAGCGCGACGGTGACCTTCGCCAACGCCAACGGCCGGGGCACGCTGACCCGCGACAGCGGCGACTGGACCGACGACGGCTTCATGGTCGGCATGAAGATCGCGGTCGGCGCGGTGTTCGGCTCCACGACCGCGAACGCCACCGGCGAGACCGGCTACCTCACGATCACCGCGATCGACGCCACCGGCCACGTCCTCACCGTCTCCAGGACGGTGACGGCGGAGACGGGCAAGCTCGTCACGGTCGCGCAGTCGAAATACGACGCCACGAATCCCGGGAACCTGATCCAACAGGTGCTGATCCAGCAACGCAAGGCGTTCTACCTCGATGCGAGCGGAACCCTGAACGTGGCGGCCGGGGGACAGATCTTCATCGGCACCGCGAAGGACGTCACCTCCGACATCACACTGGGAACGGTCACCTCGACGACGAACGGCGAGATCCGGATCAAGACCAAGACGAACATCCTGAACGGTCTGTCCGCCAACGCCACCAACATCACCGGCGGCGACCTCGTGCTCGAAGCGGCGACGGGCACCGTCGGCACCGCCGATAAGGCCATCGGCATCGTCCTGTCGGGCACCAATGCGCTGACGGCGCGGGCCGCCGTGAGCGTCCACGTCACCGAACGCGCGGGCGACCTCTACCTCGCTTCGGCGTTCGCGGACGGCCGCTACGACGCGGCGACGAAACACGGCGTCTACCTCACCGCCGACCAGGGCTCGATCCTGGAGGCCGTCTCCAACGACTGGACCAAGATCGACGCGAACCACATCGAGCTGCGCGCCGACAGGGGCGGCATCGGCCTCAACACGACCTTCGGGGCGATCGACATCAAAGAGGGCGGCGGCACCATCACCGCGGCCGCCCGCGACACCGTGGTCCTGAACGAGACCGAGCTGAGCATGAACGTGCGCAGCGTGGTGTCATCCGCCGGCGACGTCGTCCTGACCTCCTCCCTCGCGATCCTCGACGGCGTCGACGTCAGCGACCCCTATCACCCCTTCGCCGCGGGCGTGACCGACGTGGCGAGCACGGGTCCCGAGGACTCGCAGCCGAAGGCCAACGTCATCGGGCGCAACATCACGCTCACCGCCGGCAGCTCCATCGGCGCGGACGGCAACAACCTCGACATCGACAGCTCGTACAACAACGTGCGGGGCGTGCTGAAGGCGCGGAGCGGGGTGACCGCCTCGGACAATCTCCACATCATGGAGACGTCGGGCGACCTGTGGCTCGACTCGGTCGGCTCGGGCAACCTCGGCACCGCCTTCCTCACGGTGCCGGGCGGCAGCATCTACAATGGCCGCACCGACCTGAATTCGAACCTGACCTCGGGCAAGGCCTACCTCTTCGCCAACGACAGCATCGGGCAGAACGCCGACACCGCCACGACCACCGGGCGCATCGTCGCCAGCATGCAGAGCGGCTCCCTCGCCAACGGCTACGGCGGGCTCGAAGGCGTGTCGCAGAACGGCTCCGTGTGGCTCTGGAACAAGGGCGGCCTCCAGATCGGCGGCGTCACGGCCGCGAGCAACCCGGGCATCACCTCGCACGGCCCGGTCAACATTCGCACCTCCAGCCCGCTCGTGATCTCCCAGGACATCATCGCCGAGACCGGCGACATCACGCAGACCGCGGGCGAGACCGGCAGCATGGGCGACGACCTCACGGTCGGCGTCTCCGGACGCACCGTCACGGTTTGGGCGAAGACCGGCTCGGTCACCCTGAACGCCGGCGACAACCTGTCGATCCTGTCGAATGCCGTCGTCACGGCCCAGAACACCATCACGCTCCGCGGCGACTACAACGCCACCGGCCCCGACCCGGACGCGGCCGGCAGCGTCATGACCATCGCCGGAACGCTGACGGCGTCCGCGATCGCGATCTCGGGCGGTGCCGACAACGACACCATCATCCTCGACGGCACCCTGACGAGCCTCACCGGGACGGGCGCCGTCACGGTCGATGCCGGAGCGGGCCTGGACTCCGTCGAGACCCGAGGCACCATCAAGGCCAAGAGCCTCGCCGTCACCGGCGGCAGCGGCGACAAGACCGTGACCCTGGGCGGCCGCATCGCGCTCTCCGGCGCGCTCGCCGTCACGACCGCGGGCGGCAACGACACCATCACCGCGCCCTCGACGGACGTCTCCGTCGGCTCCCTGGCGATCGACGCGGGCGACGGCGCCAACGCCGTGACGCTGGCCGGCACCTACACCGCCGCCACCACGATCGCGGTCAGGACCGGGTCCGGTGCCGACACGGTCGCCCTCACCGGCCGCTTCACGACCAATCCGGACGATGCCAGCCCGGACGCCGTCTCCGGTCTCGACGTCGCGACCGGCGGCGGCAACGACACCGTCACGATCCATCCGCTCGCGCTCGCCGCGAACACCACGATCGAGACCGGCGCCGGCGACGACACCGTCGTGGTCGACCGGCTCGGCGACCTGGTGAGCACGCACGCGAAGAACACCCGCACCGACAAACGCGACACGCTGAGCATCGACGGCGGCGCCGGCAGCGACACGGTCACGGTGTGGCTGAACGGGTCGTCTGACTACGTCGTGAACGTCCGCGACAGCGGCGCGCCGGGTGATGGCATCGACAACCTAACCCTTCAAGGCACCGCGGCGGCGGACACCTTCCTGCTGCGCAGGAGCTTCGTCGCGCTGGTGCACCCGGAAGCGGATGCGAGCTACACGAACACCAAGATCGAGCGCGTGAACTACGACGGCTCGATCAATGGCCGACTCGACGTCGAGGGCAACGACGGCGACGACCGTTTCTACCTCGACGACAACGCGGTCCTGACCACCATCGACGGCGGCGCTGGCAACGACTTCTTCCAGGTGGGCCAAGTCTTCGCGACGCCGC
The DNA here is from genome assembly GCF_022829485.1 of Methylobacterium sp. J-059. Taxonomy (NCBI): domain Bacteria; kingdom Pseudomonadati; phylum Pseudomonadota; class Alphaproteobacteria; order Hyphomicrobiales; family Methylobacteriaceae; genus Methylobacterium; species Methylobacterium sp. J-059. The sequence goes on along the minus strand of NZ_JAKSYA010000131.1, from coordinate 37,247 downwards.
GCGACGCCGCCCACGGCCTCGGCGAGGACGCCTTCGACACGACGCTTCTATCCTTCGGCGCCTACCTGTCGAAGGGCATCTCGCTCCCGACGGTGATCTATGGCGGCATCGGCGACGACACCTTCCAGATCTATTCGAACCAAGCGGACCTGCGCCTCGAAGGCGAGGACGGCAACGACGCGTTCATCGTCCGGGCCTTCGCAGTCGCGGACGGCGCCAAGATCAAGCTCAACGCCGGCGCCGGCGACGACAAGATCGAGTACAACGTCAACGCTCCGCTCGACATCGACGGCGGCTCCGGCTTCAACAAGGTCGTGGCGCTCGGGACCGAGTTCGCCGACACCTTCGTGATCACCCGCGACGGCGTCTACGGCGCCGGCCTGTCGATCCGCTTCGCCAACATCCAGGCGGTCGAGGTCGACGGCCTCGAGGGCGACGACACCTTCTACGTGCAATCTACCGCGCCCGGCGTCGTCACGACGCTGATCGGGGGGCTCGGCAGCGACACCTTCAACGTGGCCGGCGACGTCTCGGGTGAGGTCATCGCGCGGGACGCCAAGGGCAATTCGGCGGTGATCAACCACACCGCGTCGAGTCTCGACAAGCGCTACGACGGCCTGTTCGTCCAAGGCATCAACGCCTCGGTTTCCGCGGGCGGCGGCGGCTCGGTCAGCGACGGCACGACCCTGACGCTGCGCGAGGACAGCGCGATCACGACGGTGAACGCCGTCGGAAGCAGCGTCGGCAGTTACACGGTCTCCCCGCCCCTCGACCCGAGCCTACGATCCACGGACACGGCGGTCGTGACGGTCTCGGCGGCGCAGTCCTCGGCGCAGATGCGCGCCCTCGCGGGCGATGCCGGCACGGTCGAGGTCTCGACCGATCAAGTGAACTGGTTGGCCGCCGTCACCCTCAGCTTCGCCACCACCTTCGATTCCGGCGCGAACCGCTACGTCTGGACGGCACCCAAGACGGTCTATGTCCGCGCCAAGTCCGACAACGCGAAGGAGGGCGACCAGAAGGTCGCGGTCAGCCAGTCGGTGCTCAGCAGCAACGCGGCCGTCAACGGCACCTACCTGCGCAACACCATCGTCACCGTCATCGACGACGACAAGGCCGGCATCGTCATCGTCGAGAGCCAGGGCAGCACCTCGGTGATCGAGGGCAACCAGCCGCAGGACCGCGACAGCTACACCGTCGTCCTCAACAACCGGCCGAATCCCGGCGAGGTCGTCACCGTCACGCTGGACACCAGCGCCGATCCGAACCGGACCCAGGTCAAGCTCCTAAACGCCGCTGGCCAGCCCTTGCCGGTCGATGCAAACGGCAACGCCTACCTCACCTTCACCACCGCCAACTGGAGCCAGGCGCAGACCGTCGTGGTCTCCTCGCCCGCCGACGCGACGCTCGAGAACCGCTTCGCCGCCGCGATCACCCACAAGGTCACGAGCTCGCAGGGCACCCTCGGGTTCTACGGCGCGGTCGTCGAGACACCCGTCGTCAACGCGCTCGTCGCCGACGGCAACACCGCCGGCGTGGTCGTGACCGCACCGGAGGGTGGCGTCGCCGTCACCGACAGCCAGTCCTCGTCCTACGACATGGTGCTGACGACGCAGCCGACCGCGGTCGTCAAGATCTCGCTCGCCAACGACGGCAAGACGATCACGTCGAGCACTGACCCGCGCTTCACGGCGGCGACCGGCACGAACCCGGCCTTCGTCACCTTCACGGCGGCCGACTACGACCAGCCGGTTCACATTGTCGTCTCAAAGAACTCGTCCGCGTCGCAGGTGACCTCCGACGTTAAGACGTTTTCGCGCCAACCCCACGACGTGAGCAGCATTCAGGGCCCGCTAATCCTCGAGGGCGACGTTGGGCCGGAGAACCGCGGCCTGCAGCAGGCGATCGTCTTGCCGGGCGAGAGCAACCCGACGGTCGTCCGCCAGATCGCGAGCAGCGGTCTGCCCGACCTCGACAAGCTCATCGTCCATGACGACTCGACCACGGCCGGCACGATCGGCCAACTGACCGGGGACCATATCGGCGGGCTCGGCATGTCGGCGACGGACGTCGTCGTGGCCGCAAGCGGCACCACGCCAAGCCGGACCTTCCGCGGCGGTATCACCTACGGCGACATGTCCGTCGTCGAAGTGCTACTTGGCTCAGGCAACGACCGCTTCACCGTCGCCGGGACGGGCACGAACGCGCGAAGCGGCCAGGCGACCCTGACCGTGATCCACGGCGGCGGAGGCGGCGACACCCTGACGGTGACCGCGGCCACCGGACCTGTCGCCCTGTTCGGCGACACCACGGCCGACAACAGCCGCTACGACTCGACGCCCGAGAACCCGACCGGCCGCGCCTACGCGTTCCAGAAGGAAGGGACCGTCGGCGTCGACGGTAAGCCCGTGAGCCTCGACGACACGATCGACGCGTCCGGCGCCACCGGCATCGTCCTGATCGACGGCGGGGCCGGCAACGACATCCTCACCGGTGGCCAGGGCCGCAACTACATCGCGGGCGGCTCGGGCAACGACCTCATCGTCGGCGGCCCCGCGGCGGACGTGATCCTCGGCGACTCCGCCTTCAACCTGAACGTCGTCACCCGCGTCCTCACCATCGACGACACCGGCAAGGCCGGCGCCGACACGATCGACGCGGGCGCCGGCGCCAACGTGGTCTTCGGCGACCACGGCCAGGTCTACCAGGACGGCCTCGCCACGCCGCAGATCTTCCTCGAAGGCACGCACGCGGTCACCCGCACCGTGTCCACCAACACGGGCGAAGGCGGCAACGACAGCATCACCGCCACCACGGGCGACAACGTCATCGTCGGCGGTGCCGGTGCGGACAGCATCATCGTGGGCGCGGGCGACCACGTGATCTTCGGCGACTCCGGGGACGCGACCTTCGCCAACGGCCTGCTCGTGAGCGTCACCAGCGTCAGCGGCGCCATCGGCGGCGACGATCACATCGAGGCGCAGAACGGCAACTCGACTATCATCGGCGGCGCGGGCTCGGACTACATCTCGGTGGGCAAGGGCGCGCAGGTCATCCTGGGCGACACCGGCGAGGCGACTTTCGGCGTGCTCGCCGGCCGCCGCGTGCTCTCGACGATCAAGACCAAGGACGGCGAGGCCGCGATCGGCGGCAACGACACCATCATCGCCAAGGACGGCAGCTCGACCATCATCGGCGGCGCGGGGTCCGACCAGATCACCGTCGGCACCGGCACGCAGGTAGTGCTCGGTGACAGCGGGTCGGCGACCTTCGCGAACGGCGTGATCGCCACCGTGGCCTCGATCGCCACCGGCATCGGCGGCGCGGATACGATCCAGGCCGACGACGGCGACGCCACCATCATCGGCGGCGCCAACAAGGACTCGATCAAGGTCGGCACGGGCACCCACGTCATCCTGGGCGACAGCGGCACCGCCCTGTTCGTTGCCGGCGTGCTCGTCAGCATCGCGTCGATCGACCCCTCGATCGGCGACGACGACACCATCACCGCCAAGGACGGCAATACCACCATCCTGGGCGGCGCCGGCTCCGACTCGATCACCCTCGGCACCGGCCGCCAAGTCGTGCTCGGCGACAGCGGCTCGGCGACCTTCGTGAACGGCCTCATCGCCACCGTGACCTCGGTCGCCACCGACATCGGCGGCAACGACAGCATCACGGCCCAGGACGGCGACGCCACCATCATCGGCGGCGCGGGCTCCGACACGATCACGGTCGGCACGGGCAACCACGTCATCCTGGGCGACAGCGGCTCGGCCGTGTTCCAGGCCGGCCTCCTGTCGAGCATCACCTCGATCGATCCCTCCGTCGGCGACGGCGACGTCATCACGGCCAAGGATGGCAACTCGACCATCATCGGCGGCGCCGGCGGCGACCAGATCACCGTGGGCACCGGCACGCAGGTCGTGCTCGGCGACAGCGGCTCGGCGACCTACGCCAATGGGCTGATCGCCACCGTCACCTCGATCGCCACGGACGTCGGCGGCCGCGACACGATCAAGGCCTCCGACGGCGACGTCACTATCATCGGCGGCGCGGATGCCGACACGATCAGCGCCGGCAAGGGCAACCATGTCATCCTCGGCGACAGCGGCAAGGCGACCTTCGCCCGCGGCCTCGCCCAGCACGTGGAATCCATCGACTACGACATCGGCGGCGGCGACACGATCACCGCCTCGGACGGCAACGACGTCATCATCGGCGGCGCCGGCAAGGATGTGATCACCACCGGCGCGGGCGACCACGTCATCCTTGGCGACAGTGGCCAGGCCGACTTCGTCGTGACCACAACCGGCAAGGCGATCGCCGTCCGCTCGCGGGTCGAGAGCCTCGCGCCGTCGATCGGCGACGCCGACACCATCACGTTCGGCACCGGCAGCAACGTCGTCCTCGGCGGCGCCGGCGGCGACACCATCACCGGCGCCGACAAGGGCGCCGTGATCCTCGGCGACAACGGCCTCGTCACCTTCGAGGCCAACGGCACCATCCTGCGCGCCGTGACCGAGTCGCCGGAGATCGGCGGCAACGACAAGATCTCCGCGGGCATCGGCAACAACGTCGTCATCGGCGGCGCCGGCAGCGATGAGATCACCCTCGGCGACGGCAACAACGTCGTGCTCGGCGACGGCGGCCAGGCGGACTTCGTCGGCGGCAACGTTGGGGCGATCACCACCATCGCCCCGGAGGTCGGCGACGCCGACAAGATCGGCCTCGGCAACGGCCGCAACGTCGTGATCGGCGGCGCGGGCGCCGACACGATCAAGGCCGGCGACGGCGCCGACGTGATCCTCGGCGACGACGGCCAGGCCACCCTCACGGCGGGCGGCTTGCCGATCCTGGTCGAGACCACCTACGACAACGTCGGCGGCGATGACCACATCACCGTCGGCAACGGCGGAAGCGTGATCCTGGGCGGCACCGGCGCCGACACGATTCAGGCCGGCAACGGCCGCAGCGTGGTGCTGGGCGACAACGGTCGGGTGCAGTTCGACGCTCTCGGCCGCGTCCAGACCGCGGGGACCACCGCGCCGACCTCCGGCGGCAACGACAGCGTCACCCTCGGCGATGGCGGAAGCGTCGTCATCGGCGGCGTCGGCTCGGATACCGTGACCACCGGCTCGGGCGCCGACGTCGTCATCGGCGACAACGGCTTCGTGCGCTTCCAGGGCGGCATCCTCGTCGAGGCGCGCAGCCTGGAATCCGTCTTCGGCGCAGCGGACACGATCGACGCGGGCGACGGCCTCAACGTCGTGATCGGCGGCGTCGGCGGCGACACCATCGCCACCGGCAAGGATGCCGACGTGATCCTCGGCGACGAGGGCGTGGCGCTCTTCGCCGACGGCTTCCTGGTACATGCCGAGACCGGCGACGCCAGCATTGCGGGCAACGACCTGATCACCGCCGGCGACGGCGACAACGTGGTCCTCGGCGGCTCGGGCTCCGACACGATCACCACCGGCGTCGGCGCCGACGTGGTGTTCGGCGACAACGGTTCTGTCGATTTCATCGACCGGGTCATCGCGGAGGCGACCAGCAGCCGCGACGGCGGCGCCATGGACCGCATCACGACGGGCGCGGGCGCCGACATCGTGATCGGCGGCCTGAGTGGCGACGTAATCGACGCGGGCAAGGGTGACACCGACGCCGACCTCGTCATCGGCGACGACGGCCACCTGCTCTTCGACGCTCTCGGCCGCGTGACCCGTGCCGAGAGCCTCGATCCGACCTTTGGCGGCGACGACCAGATCGACGTCGGCGGCGGCGACAACGTGGTGATCGCCGGCATCGGCAACGACACGGTGACCGCGGGCGCGGGCAACGACGTGGTGATCGGCGACAACGGCATCGCGACCTTCGTCAACGGCATCCGCTCGCAGTTCGCCAGCACCGACCCAACCCTGGGCTCCGACGACCTGATCGACGCCGGCGCGGGCGACAACCTCGTCAGCGGCGGCGCGGGCTCCGACACGATCACCACCGGCGCGGGCGCCGACATCGTGCTCGGCGACAACGGCACGGTGAGCTACGTGGCCGGCATCATCGCCGAGGTCGTCAGCGACCGGAACGGCGGCGCGGCCGACCGCATCGCCACCGGCGCCGGCGCCGACATCGTGATCGGCGGCCTGGGCGGCGACGTGATCAACGCGGGCAAGCTCGACACGGATGCGGACCTCGTCATCGGCGACGACGGCCGTCTGACCTTCGACGCCCTCGGCCGCGTGACCCGCGCCGAGAGCTTTGACCCGACCTTCGGCGGCGACGACGCCATCGACGTCGGCGGCGGCGACAACCTCGTCATCGGCGGCTTCGGCAACGACACCATCACCGCGGGCGCGGGCAACGACGTCGTCATCGGCGACAACGGGTTCGCGACCTTCACCAACGGCGTGCGGGTGCAGTTCGCCAGCACCGACCCGAGCGCGGGCGGCAACGACACGATCAAGGCGGGCGACGGCGACAACATCGTCATCGGCGGCGTGGGCGACGACAGCATCGCCACCGGCCTCGGCAGCGACGTCCTCCTCGGCGACGACGGCGCGGTGAGCTTCACCGGCGGCGTGCTCGCCCTCGTGACCAGCCTCGACCCGATGGTCGGCGGCACCGACACGATCACGGCGGGCGACGGCGACAAGGTCGTCATCGCTGGCGGCGGCAACGACACCGTCACCCTCAGCACCGGCCGCGACCTCGTCCTGGGCGACAACGGCTACGCCAAGTTCGTGCGCGGCGTGCGCTCCGAGGTGAGCAGCACCGATTCGACCTACGGCGGCCAGGACGTCATCACGGCGGGCAACGGCGATAACGTCGTCATCGCGGGCGTCGACCGGGACGCCGTCACCACCGGCTCGGGCTCCGACATCGTCCTCGGCGACGACGGCATCGTCACCTTCGAGGACGGCGTGATCGCGACCCTCGTCACCCTCGACCCGCGGGTCGGCGGCAACGACACGATCAAGGCGGGCGACGGCGACAACGTCGTGGTCGGCGGCTACGGCCGCGACCAGATCACCACCGGCCTCGGCAACGACGTGATCCTGGGCGACTCGGGCGAGCTGACCTTCGCCGGCGGTCGCATCCTGCAGGCCACCTCCACCGATCCGACCTTCGGCGACGACGACACGATCGCGGCCGGTGACGGCGCCAACGTGATCATCGGCGGCGCGGGCCGCGACACGATCACCGCCGGCGCTGGCGCCGACATCGCCCTCGGCGACAACGGTGCGGTCACCTTCCGCGCCGACGGGACGCGCGCCCTGGTGCGCACCACGGACGTCGAGACCGGCGATGCCGACAGCCTGAACCTCGGCGGCGGCGACAACCTCGCCCTCGGCGGGACCGGTGCCGACACCATCACCACCGGCTCCGGCGCGGACGTGATCCTCGGCGACTTCGGCTCCGTTACCTACGACACCGCCGGCCTGCTGAGCCTCGTCCTCTCCACCGACACGGGTCTCGGCGGCGCCGACACGATCATGGCGGGCGACGGGGTCGACACGATCCTCGGCGGCTTCGGCTCCGACACGATCGGCACCGGCGACGGGCGCGCGCTCGTCCTCGGCGACAGCGGCCGCATCGAGTACGCCGCGGGCGTCGTCACCCTGGCGCGCAGCCTTGACGCCGCCATCGGCGACGCGGACGCGGTCACCCTCGGCAACGGCAGCAAGGTCGTGATCGGCGGCGCCGGCTCCGACACGATCCGCGCCCTCGATGGCGACGGGCTCGTCATCGGCGATGCCGGCTTCGTGCGCTTCGTGGCGGGCCGTCCGTCCTTCGCGGCGACGAGCGACGAGACCGTCTCCGGCGACGACTCCGTCACCCTCGGCCGCGGCAACGCGGTGGTGCTCGGCGGGTCAGGCTCCGACACGCTCACCGTCGGCGACGGCCGCTCGGTTGTTCTCGGCGACAACGGCACCGTGGCCTTCGACGACAAGGCCCGGGCCCAGGAGATCACCTCCACGGTGTTCGACGTCGGCGCCGGCGACATGATCTCGGCCGGCGACGGCGGAAGCGTCGTCCTCGGCGGCGCCGGCGCCGACCGGATCACCACGGGCTCCGGCTCCGACGTGATCCTGGGCGATTCCGGCGCGGTGACGCTCAACGCCTACGTCCCGGTGCTGGTGCGCAGCCTCGCGGCCGCGATCGGTGGCGCCGACACGATTCAGGCCGGCGACGGCGACAATCTCGTGATCGGCGGCGCGGATGCGGACAAGATCACCTCGGGCTCCGGCCGCGACGTGGTCCTGGGCGACGTCGGCCAGGTCTCCTTCGACGCGGCCGGCCGCCCGGTGCAGGTCCTCTCGACGGACACCAACATCGGCGGCAACGACACGATCGATGCGGGCAACGGCGACAACATCGTGCTGGGCGGCTTCGGCGCGGACACGATCACCACGGGCACGGGCTCGGACGTGATCCTCGGCGACAGCGGCCGGATCGCCCTGTCGAACGGCCTGCTGGCCGCCGTGACCACGATCGACGCCGCCATCGGCGCCGGCGACCAGATCCGGGCCGGCGACGGGGACAACCTCGTCTTCGGCGGCGCGGGCAACGATGCCATCCTCACCGGCTCGGGCGCTGACGTGATCCTCGGCGATGCGGGCGCGGCCGTCCTCTCCGCCGGCCAGCTCGTCGGCGTCGCCACCATCGACCCGACGATCGGCGGCGACGACACCATCACGGCCGGCGACGGCGACAACGTCGTCCTCGGCGGCGTCGGAGCCGACACCATCGCCACCGGCAGCGGTGCCGACTTCATTTTCGGCGACAACGGCGCTGCGGACTTCGTCGCCGTTGGCGGGCTGCGGACCCTGCGCCGGCTCCAGTCCACCGACCCGCTGGCCGGCGGTGCCGACCGCATCGACGCGGGCGCGGGCAACGACTTCGTCGCCGGCGGCACCGGGGACGACGACATCGTCGGCGGCGACGGCCACGACGTCCTGTTCGGCGACCACGCGCTCTACGACGTGGCGCTCCCGGTCAACCAGCGCGGCGTGGCGATCTTCGCGGCGGCCACCGACGGCGGCGGCAACGACGAGATCTACGGCGGCGCCGGCGACGACTTCATCTTCGGCGAGCAGGGCAACGATCGCCTGTTCGGCGAGGACGGCGACGACGACATCGTCGGCGGCAGCAACGTGACCGGCGCGGCCGATGGCGACGACGTCATCTCCGGTGGCAACGGCGCCGACGTGATCCTCGGCGACAACGGCCTGATCACCCGCCACGTCCTCGTCGACGACGTGAAGGCGATCGTCTGGGAGATGAACCCGGCGCCCTTCGGCGATACGGTCCTGCGCGAGGTGATGCCGTTCGACCTGATCGACGGCGTGGCCGGCAACGACGTGATCGCGGGCGATGCCGGCGACGACCGCCTGTTCGGCCAGAGCGGCGACGACCGCATCTCCGGCGGCGACGGCGCGGACGAGATCGTGGGCGGCCTGGGCCGCGACACGATCGACGGCGGCGCCGGCGCGGACATGATCCTCGGCGATGTCGGGCGCATCGTGCGCGCCTACCGCGCCGACGGATTGGCGCTGCTCAACAGCGACGGCACCTGGCACCGCGACGTGGTGCTCGAGGAGGTCGGCACCGTGACCTCCGTTACCGCCACCGACTCGCGCGGCAGCGTCGACCAGACCATCGCGACCACCATCAACGCGCTGGGCAAGTCCGACCTGCTCCTCGTCACCGGTGCGCGGGACGCCTCGGGCGCGAAGATCCTGACCGCGGGCGGCGCGGACGCGACCTCCGTGCTCGCGGTCTCCCTCGCCGCGGCCTACGACGACGTCATCGACGGCGGCGACGGCAACGACGTGATCTTCGGCCAGCGCGGGGACGACACCCTGCGCGGCGGGGCGGGCGACGACCTCGTCTTCGGCGACCGCGCCTCGAACACGGCCGGATTCGTCTCCGACGAGCCGACCATCGTGAACGCGGTCCGCCTGATCGGCGCCCCGGCGCAGGCCGGCCTAGACCTGCCCCTCGGCGGCGCCGTGGTGGTGCCCGCCGCCAACCTCCTGCCGGAGGTGATGAACGCCAACGCCCCGCGCATCGAGGTCTACCCGAACCTGATGGGCAGCGTCGCCGACATGGCCGGAGCCGGGCCGATCAAGCGCACGGACGGTGCGGCGCTCACCGTCTACGCCTCGGTCGTTCCGACCCTCTTCGGCGGGCACGGCGTGCTGCCGGGCAACGACACCATCGACGGCGGCGATGGCAACGACACGATCTACGGCGACGACAGCCAGACCTTCGCCCTGGACGTGACCCGCTACGCCGCCCTCAACGGCCGGATCGACGCGGTGACGCTCTCGATGCAGGCGGCGCTGGTCATGCTCGACAGCCTGACCTCGGGCCTCGACATGATCGACAACGCCACCGGCCATCCCTCGGCCGACACCCTGCGCTTCGGCAACGACACGATCACCGGCGGCGCCGGCAACGACACCATCGTCGGCGACGCCGGCCGCACGATCGTGCGCGGTGGCGGCCCCCTCGACGACCTGTCGCTCGCCACGGCCACCGCCCTCGCGCAGTTCCTCGGCGACATGCGCACCGCGATCAGCGACCTCACGGCCTCCGTGAGCCGCGCCCGCGAGTACGTGGTGGCGTCGATGGAGCCGGTGTCGGGCCGGACCAACACCTTCCAGGTGACCGGCACGCCCGACATGTTCAAGGCGCGCCACCACTTGGTGCTCGGCAACGACGTGATCGATGCCGGCGACGGCGACGACCTGGTCGTGGGCGACAACCTCTTCGTCGTCCAGGCCGGCGTCGCCCGCACCGACGCCACCCTCGACGGGGGCGGCAACGCCCAGGCCGTCGAGGTCAACCGCGTGCTGGCCGGGATCAGCGCCGACCAAGACGCCAGGCTCGCGGCGCACCTCCTGGCGGATCACCCCGTCGACGCGATCGCGAAGACGGCCTCCGACATCCTGTTCGGCAACGGCCAGGGCTTCTCCCTCAGCATCGGCAACGACCGCATCCAGGGCGGTCGCGGCAACGACGTGCTGATCGGCGACGTCGCGATGATCCACCTGCCCGTCGCCGGCACCAACGACGGCACGGCCACCACCGCCGAGTCCCTCGTCGCCGACCGGGTCCAGGTCATCGCCCGCCTGTTCTCCGGAACGACGAGCCCGTTCACCTGGAACGGCTCGAACCGCGGCACCGGCGTCCTGCTCAGCGCGGCCACCAGCGGCTGGGGACCGGACGGCCGGTACTTCGCCCGCGACCCGGGTCAGGTGCTGATCAACCACGACGTGATCGACGGCGGCGAGGGCACCAACCGCATCTTCGCCTCGACGGTGATGTTAGTGCCGGCACTTGACGTGGCCGGACAGATGATTGGCCCGAACGCGCTCTATGCGCTCGCCCCCGGCGAGGTCGGCCAGCCGTTCGGCGGCATCGCCCTTGGGCAGTTCCGCTCCAGCGTCGGCATCCTCACCGGTGCCGGCTCCCCGAGCTACGTACTGAACTTCGCCAACGGCTTGGCGGTGTACGGCAAGTACACCACCGCCATGCTGGCGCAGTACAACGCCACCTACTGGAACACGCCGGCCCCGGGCACGGCCTACGGCCTCTACCCGTACGGTAGCTTCCACTTCGGGACGCAGACCGGCGCCGGCGGGCTCTTCCCCTGGGGCTACAACTACCCCTTCGCGAACAACCCGCATCCGGGGAAGAGGGCGATGCTGGCCTGGTTTAATGCCATCCAAGCGACAACCCCCTGGCAGGGCGGCGCGGCGTGGGACGGACAGATCGTGTATCCGTTCCTCAACAATCCGCATCCCGGCAAGAAGGCAGTTCTCGCTTGGTACTACGGCCTTCTGGCCACAATGCCGTGGCTGGCCCAGCAGGTCGGCGCGATGATGTCAGGCACGACCCCGTCCTACGTCTCCGGACAGGACGAGATCGCCAACGGTAGCGGCTACAAGTTCCTAACCGCGCGGAAGGGGGTCGCCTACTGGACCTTCGACGCGGGCGTCACGCTGCCCGACGCCGGTGCGCCGGAGACGAGCCTCCGCGCGACCCAAGCTGCTGGCGGGACGCCGATCCAGGCCGTGTCCCACGCTCCGCAGAAGGCCGCCGACATCATCAGGGCGATCCAGGACACCAGCATCGTGCTCAAGGTCTCGTCCGACCGGCTGACGGCGAAAACCCCATCCTACAAGACATACCTGTTCGACGAGGCCAGCCAGAGCATCGTCGAGGCCGGCAAGGAAGACTCAATATTCTTCATGTAGGCGGGGACGCTACCCACTCCCCGCACGACCAACATCGCGAGGATCGTAGTCGTATCCTCGTCCGTATTCTTTGCAGACGTTTGCGTTAATGGACGGAAGTTGGAGCGTGCAGGCAGAAGAGACAGGTGCGCTTGAAGCCGGCAATCCCGAGCAGCCGCGTTCCGGTTCTTGGCTAGGCTACCGACGGCTAGCCGAGTATTTTTTCGCGATTTAAGACTATCGACTTTGAGCAGTGAGGTCTTTGATGCAGTTATCGCGAAACCAAAGGTCGGTTTACACAATTCGAGGATTCGGGGTGCGGTTTCGACTGGCGAGTTAACGTACAGAGCGGTGGGAGGATATGATTCCACAACAACTTATGCTTGCCGCGTTTTTTACACAGCCTCCACCCCAAGCCAATGTTGCCGGACGGCCGATGAATGACCGCTCCCGGGAGCGCATGGGGATCTAGGCGGCCGCGTTAGGTCGGGCCACATCGGTCCAGTCTACAGCTGGACCAGGCGGATTTGCCCAGGGGCGCTACACAGCTGCTAAACACAGTATTTCAAGCGCTAAAACTTGACGTACCTGTCTGTGGCGGAAGCGACGAGGATTTGCCGACCTTGCGCTACTTGAGGCTGTCCCCATACAGTCGCGCTAACGATAGATTGGGGGACGTCTTGCTGGACGGTGTCGAAATCACATGCGTGGCCACCGAGCACGTCAGTCTCGCCTACCACGAGAATGCGGTCCCGGTGATCCGCGAAGTCGTGATCGGGAACGTGGCGGAGCATGACCTCACCGAGGTCCGTCTGCGGATCGAAAGCCGGCCGGCGGTCGTACAGCCGCTCACCCTCCGCATCGATAGCATTCCGGCGGGATCGAATCACCACATCGAGCTGCCGGACGTTCGGCTCGACGCAGCCTTGCTCTCTGAGTTCACAGAGGCGAGCCGCCTCGAACTGACCGTCATCGTCGAGGATGCGAGCGGCGAGCAAGCCCGGCATGTCGAAGAACTCCGCGTCCTACCGCCCTCACATTGGGGTGGGGGCCGCAGTGCGCCCGAACTTCTCGCAGCGTTCGTGCGCCCCAACGATCCGTCCGTCGATGTCGTCCTTCGGGATGCCGCAACCAAGCTCGGCGACGCGGGCCGTGAGATGGGGCTGAACGGCTACACGTCGGGTAAGAAGTCTCGTGCATGGGAGCTGGCCGAGGCGATCTGGGCGGCCATTGCCGATCGGCGGATCGCTTACGTGCTGCCGCCCGCGAGCTTCGAGCGGGCCGGGCAGAAGGTCCGTGGCCCGAGTGACGTGCTGGAGCGCAAAGTCGGCACCTGCCTCGATCTCTCGCTCCTCTACGCGGCTTGCCTTGAGCAAGCAGGCCTGAACCCCGTGCTGGTGCTAACCGTCGGTCACGCTTTTGTCGGCGTCTGGTTTCAGGACGATGACTTCGCAAGCGCGACCGTCGATGACATGCAGCTGCTCCGCAAGCGGCGTGACCTGCAGGATATCGTCTTCGTCGAGACGACGCTGCTGACCCCCGACCCTCCGGCGACGTTCAAAGTCGCCACGACAAAGGGCAATGCTCAGGTCGAAGACGAGGCCCCCGCGGCACTGGAAATCGCGATCGACGTCAGACGCTGTCGTCGCAGGGGTATCCGTCCGATGGATCTGGGGGGTCCCAAGTCGACCGACCTCACGCCCGGACCGATCGTTCCGCTGAACCAGACACTGTCTGCGCCGCCGAGCTTCGACGAGGAAGCGCGACCGCCGAGCGACGAGGCTCCCGAGACCCCAGTTGGGCGCGTCGAGCGCTGGAAGCGCAAGCTTCTCGACCTGACGCTTCGCAACAAGCTGCTGAACTTCAAACCGGGCAAAGGCTCCGTCAGCCTCGAATGCGTCTCGCCCGGGGCCTTGGAGGATGGTCTTGCGGCGGGAACTGAGTTCCGCCTGAAGCCGCTCTCCGACGTGCTGAGAGGGTCCGATGAGCGCAGCGCCGACCTCTATGCGCGTCGCCATCATGACGACGGCCGTCGCAGCTACCTCGAGGCGGCGCTTGCTCGGAAGGAGATCTACACGACTTCGACCGAGGCCGACCTCGATCGTCGGCTCCTCGATCTCTACCGGCTCGCCCGGAACGGGTTCGAGGAGGGCGGAGCCAACATCCTGTACCTGGCCATCGGTTTCCTGTCGTGGACCAGAAAGGAGGGCGAGGCTGCCTACTGCGCCCCGCTGCTCCTGATCCCCGTTACCCTGAAGCGATCCAGCGTGCGAGCCGGCTTCAAGCTCGCCCTCCACGACGACGAGGTGCGGATCAACCCGACGCTGCTGGAGATGCTGCGCGAGGACTTCAAGCTCCGCATGCCGGAACTCGAGGGTGATCTGCCACGAGACGGGTCGGGGTACGACGTCGACGGCATCTTCCGGATCGTCCGTCAGCACGTGAAGGAATTGCGTGGCTGGGAGGTGGTCCCGGACGTCGTGCTCTCGGCGTTCTCCTTCACCAAGTACCTGATGTGGAAGGATCTGGTCGACCGCGCAGAGGTTCTGAAGCGCAACCCCGTCGTGCGCCATCTCATCGACACGCCGAAGCACGCCTACGGCGACGGCACACCTTTCCCCGAGCCGACGCGTCTCGACCAAGAGTACCCGCCCGAAGCCGTGTTCGCGCCGCTTTCGGCGGACTCCTCTCAGCTGTCCGCGGTGCTCGCTGCGTCCAGTGGAAAGGATTTCGTGCTGTTCGGGCCCCCTGGCACCGGCAAGAGCCAAACGATCGGCAACATGATCGCCCAGTGCCTCGCTCAGGGCCGCACCGTGCTGTTCGTCTCGCAGAAGACTGCCGCCCTGGAGGTCGTGCAACGTCGCCTGCAGGAGATCGGCCTCGGCGACTATTGCCTGGAGGTCCACTCGACCAAGGCTCAGAAATCTGCCGTCCTAGGCCAACTCCGCCGCGCTTGGCATGAGCGCTCCACCCCGTCGCAGGGCACCTGGGATGCGGCGACGAGCGAGCTCGCGAGCTTGCGCGAGGAACTCAACGGGCTCGTGAACGCGCTGCATCGGCGGCGGGAGAACGGGCTCTCGGCCTACGACGCCTTCGGGCGCGTGATTGCGGCTGGCACTGTCGAGGCTCCGCTCGCCTTAGCGTGGCCGGATCACCGCGCGCACGACGAGACGACACTCGCCTCCCTGCGCGCGGCCTGCCGGGAGCTTCGACCGGTTCTGGCATCGATCGGATCGCTGGTGGATCATCCGCTGCAGGGCGTCGAGGCCACGCAGTGGTCGCCACTTTGGCGCGACGACATGGGCGCGGCGATCCGGACCGTCGAGCGGACACTCAATGCCCTGCGCATCACCGGCCAAGCCTTCGCCGATGCGATCGGGCTTCCGTCCCTGCTTTCGACCTATGCCGGTACGCGCGGCCTCATGGTACTCGGCAACTACCTCGTGCGACCTGAGGCGCGTTGTGGGGCCACGTTCCTGGCCGACGGGGCTGGTGATCTGCGCCGCGCTGTTGCCGCCCGCGAGCGCTTCCAGGCGACAAAAGCTCAGCTGCTCGGCCGGCTCACCGGTCGATATGGCCCGGGCATCCTCGATCAGAA
This sequence comes from Methylobacterium sp. J-059, assembly GCF_022829485.1. NCBI lineage: Bacteria > Pseudomonadati > Pseudomonadota > Alphaproteobacteria > Hyphomicrobiales > Methylobacteriaceae > Methylobacterium > Methylobacterium sp. J-059. The sequence goes on along the minus strand of NZ_JAKSYA010000131.1, from coordinate 21,404 downwards.
CCTAAATGCGCTGCTCGCCGAGTGGGTCGCCGCGCAGGCGTCGAACTTCCTTATGAAGGGCGGCAAGCTCAGGAAGGTCTCGGCGCAGGTCCAGCCCTATGCGGAGGGACCGCTGCCAGCCGATCTCGGGCCTGACCTTACGGGCCTGATCGAGGTCGCTAAGCACGTCAAGGCCGGATGCTTAGAGGAGCTGATCCTCGCCCGGCTAGGGTTGCCGTGGAGCAACCCGGAATGCGCCGCCTCCAAGTTCGCACCGGCGATCACCTGGGCTGAAAAGGTCGAGCAGCTGCTCGACATCCTGGGCCCGCTCTCGCTCGGGATTGATGGGCTTCGCGACCACCTCGTGCAGCTTGTCGAGCGCCAGGGCCGAGCGCTCGCGGAGGGCGGCCGCATCTCCCAAGCTTATGCGACCTTCGCGGGGGACCGTGCGGGGGTCAACGAAGCGGTCAGAGCGCTCAGTCTCCTCGCGGGTCGCCACGATCCTGAAGCACCGCTTGCCGCGGACGACGACTGGATCGCGCGCAGCCTCACTATCGCCCGACGCTGGAGCTCAGGTCTCGGACGGGCTCAGGGGTGGTGCGCTTGGCAGTCCGCTTCGCAGAACGCACGCAAGGCTGGCCTCGGGTCCCTTATCGAAGCTCTGGAAGCAGGACACGTCGCGCCCGATAGAGCGGAAGCCGCGTTCGAAACAGCCTATGCACGTTGGTGGATCGATCGCGTCGTCAGCCACGATACCGTGCTGCAACGCTTCCTGCCCGAGCGGCACGAGGACGCGATCCAACGTTTCCGCGCCGCGGACGCACGCGTTACGGACCTCTCAAAGCAGGTCGTCCGCTCGCGCCTTGGCGGGGGCATCCCGGGTCCAACTGCGTTCGGGGCCGACCCGGAATGGGGCACGCTCTCGCACGAGCTGACGAAGAAGACGGCACACATGCCGCTGCGTAAATTGTTCGGCCGGATGCCGAACGCGCTGACGAAGCTCACCCCCTGCGTGATGATGAGCCCACTCTCGATCGCACAGTACCTGCCACCCGACAAGGAGCCGTTCGACGTCGTGATCTTCGACGAGGCCTCCCAGATCTCGCCGTGGGACGCGATCGGTGCGCTCGCTCGGGCAAAGCAGGTCGTCATCGTCGGCGATCCCGAGCAGCTGCCGCCTACCAACGTCGGCGACCGTGGCGTCGACGACATTGAAGACGGGGCCGACGTCACGGATCAGGAGTCGATCCTCGACGAGTGCCTGGCCGCCAACATTCCGCGCCGGAACCTCGACTGGCATTACCGCAGCCGCCACGAGAGCCTGATCGCCTTCTCGAACAGCCGCTACTACGGCGGCCGGCTTGTCACCTTCCCGTCGCCGGTGACCGACGACCGGGCCGTGCGGCTTACCCTCGTACCGGATGGGGTCTACGAGCGTGGATCGGGGCGCGTGAACCGGCCCGAGGCCCGCGCCGTGGTCGCCGACATCGTACGACGCCTACGCGACCCGAGCTTCGCCGAGGAGCGCCGCTCGCTCGGTGTCGTCACGTTCAACGGCGAGCAGCAGCGTCTGATCGAGAACCTTCTCGACGAGCAGCGGCGGTCATATCCCGAACTGGAGCCGTTCTTCGACAAGGACCGCTGGCACGAGCCGGTGTTCGTGAAGAACCTCGAGAACGTGCAGGGCGACGAGCGCGATGCCATCATCTTCTCGGTCGCGGTCGGCCCGGATCAGACCGGGCGTCCGGTGAGCACGGTATCGTCGCTCAACAAGGACGGCGGCCACCGCCGCCTGAATGTCGCGATCACCCGCGCCCGACGCGAACTCGTCGTGTTCGCGTCGATGAGGCCGGAGCAGATCGATCTCGGCCGCACACGGGCGCGGGGCGTCCGCGACTTCAAACACTTCCTCGAATTTGCCGACCGCGGCGCGCGGGCGCTGGCGGAGGCCTTCGCGCCGACCGGCGGCGACGTAGAATCCCCGTTCGAAGCCGCGGTGATGGCGGGGCTCGAAGCCAGGGGCTGGACCGTCCACACGCAGATTGGCGTCTCCGGTTTCAGGATCGACCTCGGCATCGTCCATCCCGACGCTCCCGGACGCTACCTCGCAGGGGTCGAATGCGACGGCGCGACCTACCACAGCTCGGCGACGGCGCGGGACCGCGACCGCCTGCGCGAGCACGTTCTGACCGATCTCGGTTGGCGCATCCGCCGAGTGTGGAGCACCGAATGGTGGATGGACGCTGAGGGCGCTCTCGCCAAGCTCGACCAACGCCTGCATGAGGATCTCGAAGCCGATCGCGCGCGAGCGGCCGCGGCAGTTCCGGCAGATGATCCCAGGGAGATCCAGGAGGTTGGGCCAGCCCGCGACGAGTCGCCGGCCGAGACCCAGGCTGCCATGCGAGCTGAAGGCGAGCCGCACGAGGCGGCCAATGATCCGCATCCCACAACAGATGCCGCTCCGCGGCGCCTCTACGCGGATCAGGCCCTTCCTACCGTGAGTCCGGCCGTGAGCCTTGAAGCCCGTGACGCAGTACAAGGCTACAGGCTCGCCGACTTTGCAGATCTAGGGCGACAGATCGAACCCGGCCGGTTCTATGATGCCTCCTACCGACCCATCCTCCACGCCATGGTCGACCATATTCTAACGATCGAGGCGCCGATCTTCGAGGATGTGCTTATTCGGCGCATCGCGCGCGCTCACGGCCTTCAGCGAGTCGGCCCTCTTGTCCGTGAGGCCATCGCCGCTCAGATCGACGCATTTGTCGCGCGAACTGAGGATGATGGCCGCTCGGTTCTATGGCCGCTCGGCGAGGAGCCGCGCACGAGCTACCCATACCGCCCGGCGGAGTCCGGGGTCCGCAGCCACGGCGACACGCCGATGCCGGAACTCGTTGGGCTTGCGAGCACCCTGCCATCCGACGCGTCAGAGACGGATCGCGCCAGATTGATCGGCCAGTGTCTAGGGCTCTCGCGCATTGAAGCCGCCACACGCGCTCGTTTCGAGAAGGCAAGCGAACTTGCTCGGAATGTGGATCCAACATGAGGCACCGATGCGCGTCGTAGTCCTCACAGTACCAATCCTGTTTGGCAGCTTCGAGGCAGCATCCGCCCAAAGCATGCACGACGATTCCTGCTGCAGACGCCTGATGCTCCGCGATCAAACAGCTGTCGATCGACCTGATATCGCGTCTGGCGGTATAGCGGGCTCGGAGCGAAGGTGGTCACATGTACAAGGATCTCGTGATACTAATTCCGGGCATCCTCGGATCTGCGCTCTCGAAGGACGGCGCCGAGATCTGGGGGGTGAGCGCCAGCGCGATCGCGCGAGGCATGTCGTCAAGGGCCGGAAGCTTCGACGCGCTCCGCCTAGCCGGGGACGACCCGGACGTTGATGACTCGGGGGACGGAATCGTCGCCACCCGACTTTTGCCGGACGTCCAACTCGTGCCCGGCCTTTGGAAGATCGACGGCTACGGGGCCGTACGGGATACGCTTTGCGAAAAACTCGATCTCCGGCCGGGCCGGAACTTCTTCGATTTTCCCTACGATTGGCGGCGCGACGTCCGCGTTGCCGCCCGGGCGCTGGAGCGCAAATCCCAGGTATGGCTGCGCCAGTGGCGGGACTGGAGTGGAAACGAGGAGGCGAGCCTCGTTCTCATCGCGCACTCGATGGGCGGACTCGTCGCCCGTCACTTCGTCGAGGTTCTCGGAGGATGGCAGCGGACCGCAGTCCTTGCGACGTTCGGAACCCCCTTCCGCGGGTCACCGAAGGCACTGGGCGCGCTGTCCAACGGTCTGGAGGCGAGCGTCGGCGGGTTTCGGGTGTTCGATCTCACGGAGGTCGTGCGTAGCCTGACGTCCGTCCATCAATTGCTACCGATCTACAAGGTCTACGATGCGGGCAACGGCCAGCGAATCCGTTTGAGCGAGACGTCCCAGATCCCGAACCTCTCAAAAGATCGCGTGGCTTCCGCGATGCGCTTCCACCAGGATGTCGAGGAGGCGCAAGCCACGAATGCCACCACTCCGGGATACCTGGACAGATATTCCATCCTTCCCATGGTTGGGGTGGAGCAGCCGACGGATTGCTTTGCCCGAGCCGGCGTATCGGGCATTGAACTCCTTCGTCGCGTCCCGAAGGAGAACCACAAGGGCGACGGGACCGTGCCCCGGTTCTCGGCCATGCCCCCCGAGTGGACGAGGGAGCGTGGCGCGACCTTCTTCGCCGATGCGCATGCCTGCCTACAGAACGGAACCGCGGCCCTGACGCATCTCTGCGCCGTCCTACAGGGAGCTGGGACCGACCTAGCGAGACTGCGAGCGGGCGAGGAAGCGCTCACGCCGCTCGGGCTCGACGTCGCGGACGCTCATGCGTCCGAACGCCCGGTGACGATCCGTGCGACCAGCCAGCGGTACCTCCCGTACCTGGACGCAGCGGTGCGCGAAACGGACACCGGTGTTGCGTACGGGCGGAGGCTGTGGCCCGACGGCGACGGCTACGGGGGCAGGGTCGACCTGCCGTCCGGCTCGTACAGGGTCACGGTCGCCGCTCCGGGCGCGCGGCCTGTCACCGACATCTTCGTGGTCGGGGAAAGCGGAGCCCGGCCTCGGGCTGACGCCGCGCCCGAAACGCGCTAGTTCCCATTCGTGGCGGACGATCGCGATCATCGAACCCGTAGGCAGGCGTGGACGGCGTTTCGCCGCCTGCTCGCCCGTGAGTTCCCGGATCATGCCGACGGCATACGAATCATGCTCGAACTTGGTCACGCGGTCATCCGCGGCGAGATCGGGAGCGAACACGCCAAAGCCCTCATCGGCGATCACGTCCGACGGCTTCCCGGGGTCGATAGGGTGGTCAACCGTCTGGTCGTCGCTGCGCCCCTGAAGCCCGCGACGAGCTGGGATCCGCTGGATGATCCCGCTTCCGAACCACCCTTCCTCGTTACCGACGATCTGCGGCGAACACCAAGGGAGGGCACTAATATCATTCGGCATCCGGCCATCGAGCCCGGAGGACCGGCCGTGCCGGGGCTGCCACTCACGCTGAGCATGGACTTGCGCTTGCTGGCGGACGGCGAGACAGACGCCGAGCCGATCGCGATCTCGGACCTTGGCGTCGATTGGGAGCGGGTCGAGGTTGACGTCGAGGTCCATTCGGCATCGTTGAGTTTCGTCACCGGGTCGAACCGCGGTGTCGTAGTCGTCCGCCGCGACGATGCGTCCCTGCCCTTCGTGCTGCATGCCACCGTGCACGCGGACGTCGCACCCGACCTGATCGAGGTGATGGCGATCTTTACCCATTGCGGCCGATACGCTGGCATCGTGCGGCGCTCGATCGCGGTTCGGCGTCTTGCCCCCGGAACGGACGCGGCCTCGGGCGTGCGTGACGGGTCGGAGCCGCGACCGGCTGGCTCACCTTCGGGTACGATCGGAGAGGGGAGCGGCCGACAGGTGTACGGCGCGCCGACGTTGGGATGTCTCGCGCTTCGTCTGGAAGCGGAGGTGCCGACCCTGACCCTTAAGATCCTTAGGTCGGCCGAAGGGGTCGAATCTCGATACGTGTGGACCTCCACCAGCCCGGTGCGCGGAGGACCCGCGAACCGGACCGGCTACCTTTCTCTGGGAGACGATCCCGCCCGGTTCGCACAACGGATGCGTGCCGAGGTAGCGGGCCTTCGTCCTGGGCAGCACGAGGACGCTCTCCGTGGATACGGTCAGGAGATCTGGGAGCGGACCCCGGCGGACTTCCAGGAACTCTACTGGACCCTGCGGGACAACGCCGGTCCCGATTTTCCCATCCAGATCGTCACCGACGAGCCCCACATCCCGTGGGAGTTGATGCAGCCGTTCGACGATGCCTCGGGACGGGGAGGCGATCATCTCTTCTTGGACCATCCCGTGGCCCGCTGGATCGGGAGCGCCGAAGGACACCTTTGGCAGGATCTGCCCAGCGGCCGCATCGCGAGCTTCGCGCCTGTTTACGCCGAGAGCGCTTACGAACTGCCGTTCGCCGAGGATGAGGCCGCCTGGCTATGTGCGGAGCTGGGCGCGGTTCCCTGCACGCCGAAACGAGGTCCGTTCCTAGACCTGCTCCGAGAAGGCTGGAGGCACGGCCCAGTCGCCGCGGTGCATTTCGCCGGCCACGGCAGTTTCGACGATGCCGGTCGAAACGGGATCCTGATGACCGACGGCTGGGTCAGCGCAACGGAGGTGGGGCAGAGCCGAAACGTCCTCGGTAATCAATACCGCAGCATGGCCATCCTCAACGCTTGCGACGTCGGGGCCTCGGCGCATTCCCTCGGGACGATGAGCGGATGGGCTTCCGCACTGGCCAAACGCAGGTATGGCGGTCTCGTCGCGCCCTTGTGGCCGGTCTCAGACCCGCACGCCTCCGACGTGATCCGAACCATGACGCGAAGCCTGTACCGTGACCACGCGACCCTCGGCCAAGCGGTTCGGATCGGCCGGCTGAAGGGATGCCGCCACTCTGCTACACCCTTCGCCTACGTCTGTTACGGCGACGTGATGGGTCGCGTGACCGATGGGCCGGGCATGGCTCCCGCCGGGACCGGAGTGCCATAGGACGACGTCGCGTCGGCACGCCGTCCGGGCGCTCCCCGCGCTGGTTTCTCAGACGCGTACCAGGTTCTCGACGAGGAGGTGGTTGGGGATCAGGTTGACCGCCTCCGCAACGAGATCGACGGCAGAGGGCGGCGTTCGGATCGATACGACCAGGCTGAAGCGCGTCGACTTCGTGTGGTAATCCTCACTCGGGCGATCCCCCCACCAGCCACGCACGGGATAGACCGAGATCCCGTCGCGGCTCGCCAATCGGAACGCCGCCCCCTTCCAAATGTCGTGATGCAGGGAGCCTCGTCGGCGCATCGCCGGGCCGACGACCCATCCGTCGTCGGGGGCCCCCGTATTAACGTCGCCGAGGTTCTCCTCAGCCAGTTCGTTCACGCGGCGCTGGGCTGCTTCTTGGCTCTCGCCGAAGCGCCTCAGGTCAAACCTGAGGCTGTGGGAGGCGTACCGGTCCCGCCTGTCCCGGCTGTCGGCGAGCGGATGAGGATCGGTGAAGTACGACAGCGTGCAACGCATCTCGACCTCGGTTTGATTGAGGTCGCGCAACGCCCGCACCGGCCATGGCAGCCGGAAATACTTCATCTGGTTCAGCACGATGCGTCCATCGCGCTTCAGGTAGGGCGTCAGCTCGTCCTCCACGACGAGCGTGAGCGCGTTCGAGGCGCTTCTGACCAGACGCTCCTCGCTCGGCACGCCCCAGCCGTAGCAACTCAATACCCGTGCCCAGGCCTCCTCCCTGCCTCGGGTTTCTGATAGTCGCATAGATATGTCGTAGAGCTCCTGCATGGCCGGGGTCCACTCTGCCGCGTGGACCATAAGGGCTCGCAGGGTCTCCATACGGTACCCGGGGTACTGGGCCAGCAGCCTCGTGACTAGGCCGGCCGCGTATGCCGTGGCCGCGCTCGTTTCGTTCGTAAGCCCCAGCGGTGCTCGCGGCGCGTTGCGGTGCGTCGTCAGCACCATCAACGGGTGGGACGGACGCGAATGTATCCCATCGTCGTCCATCGCGTGGTTCCCGCCCTCCATCACGATGTCGGGCTTGTGCGCGTAACGGCGCGTCCAGCCGATCGCCGTCCTCGCCGTGGGCGACATGTCACCGAGGGGGGCAACCAACCGAAGCCCCTCCGCCGTCTTGTCCGTGTGCGCGCCGACCGTAAGGGCGTTCAGTGCCTGGCCCGGCGCCTGGATCCGATGATCGGCGTTACGCGCGCCGTACTGCGCGTGCCGGTAGGGCGCTTCCGGGCTCGTGGCCACGTTTCCCGCGGCGACGCAGAACAACCGGGTGGCCTCTCCGTCGCCCCAGGCCAGTTTGTCGAGGGCGGCTGACGTGCTGGTCTGCCTACCCGTCTCGGCCTCGCCGTCCGCCGTCCCGGCTAGGCAGAAAACTCGGGGATGCGGCGTCCTCTCGACGATGGAGACGGCGCGAACGATGGCGTCCCGAGCCGGAATCCGTGCGCCGCCTTCTGGGGATATCACCGTCACGGATTCGAGCGCCGTGGTCAGTTGCACTGGCGCGCCTTTGGCGCCCTCGGCCAACAAGGCCTCCAGGCCACCCCCGAACGCAACGATCCCGGCGGACTTGGTCCCATGACCGTCATGGTCTGCCGTGCCCCACCCGGGTTCGACGCTGTGACAGCGGGACCGTGGAAGCATGGGGTTCAACAGCGGATGGGCATGGTTCACCCCGGTGTCGAGGATCGTCGTGCGGGGCGCGTCCGCGGGAGGGGCGACGAGCCTAGCCCCCAATTGGCCCACCAGGGCAGCCCGCGCTTCCGGTATGAGGTCCAGGTAATCCGCTACGAACGTCGATGCGCCGCGCAACTCGACGACCGCCGCCGTCGCGCGGACGAGGGCGGCGAGCTGGTCCTTGTTCGCCCGGACGTTAACGAGCGTGGTATCCGGGAACTTCGTCGGTTGCCCGGTGATGGGAATGCCGACGCTCTCCGCTTCGGTGGTGAAGATCGCCTCGAAACCCGGACGGAGCCAGACCTCCCATTCGACCGTCTCGTTCTCGCGCGGCAACCGATCGGGATCGTCCGCCCACAAATCCTCGATTGTGGCGACCCGGAATTGCTCCGTTCCTTCGAAGAGCCAGAACCGTCGCGGGCGCTTGATGTCGTCATCGTCGTTATCGTCGCCGTCGTCATCGATGACGATCTCACCCTGCGCGCCATCGATCCAAGCCTCGTACTTGTCGAGCGACGTCAGGAGGGAGCGGACCGCGCTTACGGAAGCGAAGAACGTGGCCAAATCGCCGGTGTCGTGATTGCGCTCCGCGGCATGTACGTCCTCTCGACGGCGGACGGCGAAGAGCTTCAGCCCACGGCTGTCGGCGCGCAAGCTTCCAACGTTCAAGGGCTCGCCGGCCCTTCCATCTGTCGCCATGACCAAGCCGTGATCCTTGGGGGCAACGTTGGCTGACCTTTGCTCCGGGCGAGCGGATATGACTTCCGCCAGGATTGCCTTCAGGTCCGCACGCAGGGACTGGGCATGCGATCTGCGATCAGGAACGGCGGAAGGATACGAGGCACTTCCGCGTCCCCTTCCCCTGAACTCGCGCGACGCCTGGCCCAATCCCCTGACGTGTAAATGCCTGTACGCGGTCATACGCCACCGAATGCAACCTTGACGGATGTTTATGCGGCGAAAGCGCACTTGCGGTCAACGAGACTGGTACGTTGGCATCGACCTCAGGTTAGCATCGTGCCGGCATCACCATATGCCGCTGCGTGACTACTTCTAACCGGTCGCATCCTGCTCGGACCGATCACAGAGCGCACGGAGAAGCAAGCCGGTCTCAAGGCGTCCGTCGAAATCCAGGACCGCGTCGCGCGCGGCGTCATCCGCCGCCGCGGTCAGGTCGGCGTGGCTAAGGCCTCGGGTTGCCTCATCGAGCCGTCCCCAATCGAGCGATGCCGTGTCGAACTGCAGCAAGTGGTTGCCTAAGACCCGCCGCGCCTCGGACGACGACGGCTTCTCGTAGGCGAACGTCGCGTGGAAGCGGCGGAAGAGCGCGGGGTCCAGGAGGGATTGGTGGTTGGTGGCGGCGACGATCACGCTCGACGATCGATCCTCGTCTAGGAACTGGAGGAACGAGTTCAGGACCCTGCGGGCCTCTCCGATGTCGTTGTCGTTTCCGCGTCGGGTTGCGAGTGCATCGACTTCGTCGAAGAAGTATACCCCTCGCGTGCGATGCATCGCATCGAATATGAGGCGCAGCTTAGCGGCAGTCTCGCCCATGTACTTCGTTATGACGCCGTCCAGCATGATGGTGAACAGCGGGAGGTTCAACTCTCCCGCGATCGCGGAAGCGGTCATAGTCTTCCCCGTACCGGGCGGACCCGAGAACAGGAATTTTCGTCTCGGGGCGAGGCCATGCTCCTCCAGCTTGTCTCGCTCCCGGTGCTCCCGCACCAGTCTCCCGAGGCGGTGGCCGAGAGCTTGGCTTAGGACAAGGTCTGACAGCACGGTCTCCGAGTAAGCCGCACGCAGCAAGTTCGCGAGCTCGCCGCGCGGGGCGGCCAGCGATGTTAGATCGCTGCCTCGGCGCGTGCCGCGGCCATCCGCGCGCAAGCCCGCGACGAGGGCGGTAAGGTCGGCTGCGACCTTGCTGCGTCCCGCTCTGCCGGCTTCGCCGGCGATTTCCTCCGCGATCGACAGGAAGCGGTCGTCGTCGCCTGCCGCGTGGCTACGGATCATGCCGATCAGTTGCTGTGCGCTAGCCATCGCCGCCTCGCCCCTCCACCGTCTGCCCTGTCTTCGCGCCGCGGTCGAGAGCGGCATGGAGGCCGACCCGCAGCAGCGGAGCTAATCTGACCATTTCTCGCAATAAATGCAATGCTTCCCGTATTTGCGCCTCGTCTGTCGAGGCCCCGCTACGCTGGGCCGCCCGCCGCGCGATCGGATCGGATAGAAATTGTTCCAAAAGCCTTGCGGATTTCGCCGAGAACATTCCATTTTTCAGCGCGCGGCTGACCGTTGCTGCTGACAAGCCGGTCCCCCTGACGACGTCGGCCCCGCCCAGCCCCTCACTGGCGCATGTTGCCCTTACCCTGCTCAGCAGCTCGGGATCAGATTGTTTTTTTGGCCGTCCTCGCATCTTGCATAAATTTCATTTTTTGGAAGTAAGAGCAAGGGTCATGCGGTAGTTTGAGATTTGTTGCAGAGCGATCGCCCGCCTCCGGCCCCGGAGCCAAGCGAGTGCAAATCGTCAAATCAAATGCTGAAGGGACCCCAGTGGAGCTCACAAGCCAGCCATGCCGGCCGCGTTCTGTTTGAAGAGCTTCCCGCTCCGGATGTAACCGGCGGTCGTATCGAACTTCCGATGGCGCAGTTGGCGTTGGATCGCGTGGCCTGGCGCGTCGTTGGCGGCGGCCGAGGTCGCCAAGCCCGAGCGAAGGCTGTGACCGGCAAAGGCCTCTGCCCGCTGCTCAGCCTGCTTACGCGAAACACCATCAGCCATCGCCTGAGCGACGATAGCCCGTTTTACGATCCGAGCGACCGCCCGGCCGGTGATCGCCGTCTCACCGACCTTCCCGTGGCGGGTTATCGGTCGGAACGCCGGACCGGCCTTGAGCTTGGCCCCCTTTAGCCAAGCCCGGTAGCTTCGAACAGGACAAGTCTCTGGGTTCGAGCCGAACGGGACGCCGACCTCGGCGCCGACGCCGCCCTGATCCGTCTTGGTGCGCCCCAGGTGGATGACGAGACCCTCTGGCCGATCCGCGATCCAGGAGGCGCCATCGCGAGCCATGACCTCGAGCGAAGCGAGCTCGGAGCGACGCAGCGCGGCGGCAAATCCGACGAGGATGAGCGCTCGGTCACGCTTTCCGGTCAGCGTCGCGGGAAGCGCTTCGACGGCCCGGCGAAGGTCATCCGTCACCAGGGGAGCCTTCTTGTCAGCCGGCCGGCCCCGATCGCGCTGGATGCCCCGCCATGAGTCGTTGAAGGCCGCCGAACCTGTGTCCATCACATGCCCAGCGGCCGCATGGTGCTTGCGGATGGCGACCAGGTGCCTGCGTAGGGTCGAGACCTTGAGCCGCCCAGCACCGTCGATGAGGTAAGCCAACACAGTCGCGGTGCTAGCTGGCAAGGGGCAGGCGTTGTGAGCCTCGCACCACGATGAGAAAGTCCGGACATCACTCGCGTAGGACCGCCGGGTGCTCATCGATCGGGCCTGATCGGCATAGTCTCGGGCTTGGTCCGCAAACGCTTGAATTTCGATCGGAACCGGAAGGCACTCGGCGGTCAAATTCTCGATTAGGATCAGATCATTACTCATGGTTTTCCCATGCGTCCGATAATGTACTCTTATCGGCCCCTGAGGTGCGATTTTGGGATCGCTAAAAAGCACTCAGAGGCCGCGGTTTTACAGGCTCGGACTCCCTACGCGACTGTCGGCCCGCTGTATCCAACCGGCGTTTTCAAGCTGTTGTCGTCGAACAGCCCGGTGCCGTTCCGCGTGTTCGCCTCGGCGACCTGATGGCGGGTAACCGAACGGCCAACCACGCGGCTGTCGAGGTGGACTGACGTCGCAACGTGGATCGGAGCCGCGCCGCCACGGTGGATCACCGAGGACTGCTTGCCAGGGGCGGCAGCGGGCGGTCCGGCGACGGCTGAGGCGTTCAGCCGGGCGATGAAACCGGAGATCGCCGCGGCGACAGCATCGAGAGCTCCAGGGATGCCGCCAGCGGCAGCACTGACCTTCTCGAGCCCCGTTGCCGCCGGCGGTGCCACGTTGCTCGTGCGGCCGAGCGCTGCGTTAGCGGCCTCAATGGCGGCAGTCACATTCTCGGGTGAGAGCCCGAGTCCTTGGGTGCCAGCGGCCCGGGCCTTGTCCCGGGCGATGTCGTAGGGACCCTTGCCCTCCGACGGTACGCCGGGGAGCATATCCGATGGGTTGGACGTGACGCCGTTGTCGGTCTTGCCACCTACGGCGATGCCCGGCTTCCAGCCCATCGCGTCGTAGAGCTTGTCCCAGGGGAACAGGAACGTGCCGATCGTGAGCGCCGTGATCGAGCCGATCGTGAGCGCCGGCAGCGACAATGCACTGACCGCTGCGATCGTCACTGCGGCCCCACCAGCCGCTGCAATGCCGCCCCCCAACGCAGCAACGCCGGCGAACGTACCTTGTGCAGCGCCCGGATTTTCGTGAAGCGCCTTGCCCAGACCGCTGACGGCTTGCCCTACGTCCCTCAGCACAGAGATGGCATTCCCGACCTCAGGATCGGCCATCGCCGTGCCGAACGTCTTAAGACCCTGTGTCAGCATGTTAAGCTGCCCGCCCATCGTATTGTCGATGAGGCCCTGCGTGTCGCCCTGAGCGCTGAAGCGGGTAATGTTGGATTTGATGTTGTCGCGATTTTCCAGGAACTCGTGGAACATCTTGGCGTAGTTTTTAGCAAACGTGAGGTCGTTGATTTTAGCGTCTTGATCCTCTTTCGAGGTGATACCCTTCTTTTCCAGGGCGGGGATAAAGTACTTTTCGAACCACTCAAACGGGTTGCGCTTCAGGACATCCGACCCGATGACGCTGTTAGCCTGAAAATCTTTGCCGTTCGATTTGAGGTTCGACTTGCTCTGAAGGCCGAGGCCCAGCATTTCTGCGGTCTCGGCCTTGTTGCTCATCTGGCCTTTGAGCATGTGCTTCGAGAGCATATAACTCGCATCACCGACGCCCGAACCCGTCATCTGCTCGACCAGCATCGGAAGCGCGCCGGCGACGAACTCGGGCGACCAGCCTGTCGCTGTGCCGCCCGACTTGCTGACCGCGCCGAACAATTGACGCCCATCGAAGATGCCGCGGGTTCCGACCGCGCCGGTGGTGAATGCCTTGAAGTACTTGTCCTGCTCGGCTTCCGGCTTCGCCATCACGCCCATCTGATCGAGGGCGCGTGCCAAGTAGCGGCTTTGCCCCTTCTCCTGCATCTTGGACTTGATATCTTCGTCACCGATCAAACTGGTGGTGAAGTTCATCTTGGCAAAAGCTGGCAAAAGGTGCCGTGCCTCCGCATAATCACCCTTGCCGAGGTCGGCGAGGTCGGTGATCGTCTTCATGTTCTGAAGCGGGTCGGTGTATCGCTGAGAGCCGGCGACGGCGAACGCCGCCGCCTTGTTCTTCTGGATCTCCTCGCCAAGCTCGGCAGCGGACATCGCGCGGCCGCCGATCATGCCACCTTGCGTGCGCTGGATCTCCGCCACCTGATCGACACCGCCGGCTTGCGCCAGGATCTCCTCAAGGTAGTGGACGCTCGCGGTTGGCGCGCCGAGGGCGGGATACGTTCCAGCGACGCCCCTGGCTTGGTGCGCCCCGAAGCCGTGCCCGCTGCCATGCCCCCGGCCGGCACCCGTATAGCCCGCGCCGCCGCCCGTCCTTGGCACGGTCGGCATGTGAATATTCTGCGCTGCCGCCTGCATGCGCTTGATGGCGCTTACGGCCGAATTTATCTTGCTCGTCCAACCCGAAATTGAGGAGGTGATACCGCGCGCGGCGCTCGCGACCCCTTGAGTCTCGCTCCTCATCGTCTTCATCTCGACGATTGGCTTGCCGAGCGCGGCAGCCATTCGCGCGAAGTCCCTGTCGAGACCGCCGTTGGTGCCCTTCAAACCAGACATCGCCCGGCTGATCCGGACAAGCTCCTTCTCAACGCCGCTCGCGCTACGATGAGCCCCAGAAAGCGATTTGCCGAACCGGTCGACCGAGGATGCGGCGCGATCGACCGGGGAGCTCCATTTGCCGATCGCCTTCTCAACCCCCTTGGCGTTCTTTTCGAGGGAAGCCATGGCCTTCAGCATGCTCGCTAGTTCCGGGGCGAGGTTCCCGCCCAGCGTCATGCTGGTTTGAATTCGATAGATATCCACGAGCAGCACTCACATGTTTGCTGTGCCGGAGGAGACGCCGCATCCAAATAGACAAATACAGCGGTTGCTTTGCACCAATTATTCGGCCTTCGATCATCGAAGGATTGTCATATTGCGTGACGGGCGTGCGGCGGCGATTAAGGAAAGGGCGATGAACACCTCATCCTCGATCGCCCCGTGCTAGGACGTGCTTCTAGCGGTTCGTGATGCCGGCAAGGTGCCGATAGACCGCGCCGCCGAGGATCGTGCGCACCTCGCCCTCCTTGGCGATCGCTGCGGCCTTGAGCACCGGCCGCGGCGGGATCCCGCGCGACGTCCCGAGCTCATGCCACAGCGCCTTGTTGCTATCGGACCCGACGACGGCCTCGGTGGCGCTGACGACCTTGCGGGCGTAGCTGTCGCGCATCTCCCCGGTCTCGAGGAGGGGACTGTCGCGGGCCGCCTTCCGCGCGATCGTCTCGGGCTGCAAGGCCGGCCATCCGGCTTGGTAGGTGCCTGGCAGCCGTTTCACCTCGGCCAGCACCACCTCGGACGCCTCGCCCAGTGCGCGCTTCTGCGCCGCGGGCAGCGTGGCGATGCGCCCGGTCATGTAGGCGACGAAAGCGCCGATGGAGTTGAAGCTGCGCGCCATCGCCTACTCCTTCGACCGGAACCGCCATGAGCCCCAATCGAAGTCGCCGCCCTTGCTGATCCCTCTGATGATGCACATGGCCTGGCGCATCGTTGGGTCTAGGCTGAACGCCACATCGAAAGGGACACCACCCTCAATGAGTGCCATGCACTCCTGAAGAGCGGTGTCCTCTGTCAATTTTTTACGGCGTCCGGATCGAACGCATCAGCCTCGGCGGGTTTGAACGCCCGGTTCATCTCCTCGGTCAGGTCCTCCCAGTCCTCGCCGATCCGGAAGACGAGCGCCTCTATCTGGGCCTGCGACGACGGCATCGAGACCGGGGAGCGGTCGATGGAGGTCACCGAGCACGCGACCAGGGCATAGTTTGCGTAGAGCGCGTTCGAGACGAGGTCGGAGCCGATCGCCTTGGAGGCGAGCATGCGGTCCAGCGGGCCGAGACGGCGCACGCAGAACACGCGGCCGCTGGGCAGCGTGATCTCGGCGATCTTGCGGGCCGGGGCCGCGCGGATGATCGTCTCGGACGGGGTCGGCGTGGCTACGGACGCGGCCTTCTCGCCGGCCTCGAGGATTTTCACGGACATGATAGACCTTTTTGGTGGTGTGTCTCGGCCTGTGAGGGCCCGAGGTCGGGGAGGCCGCCACTAAGGGCGGTGCAGGTACTGGTTTGAGGGGCCCTGCATCTTCGGGCAGGGGGATCGCCATGGACGACGAGCCAGGGCGGCGGGCCGACCGGCGGCGGCCCGAACGGGGGAAGGGTTCGCAATCCGCGCGGTAGAAACGGTTCGTTTTGTCCCGGTTTTGGGATCGAAACTGCCGATTTCCGTAGAGTTTTGCCCGGTTTCAGGGGGGAAATGGCCCTAAGGGACGTGTTTCCCCTTCGGGAAGTACCCGGGCTCTGGTTCTCTGCCTTGGCAACTCGAACTAGGCGAGGGAGGTAGATTTCTTCCGATATCTCAGCGTCTTACCGAATATGGTGAGCGAACCTGCGAGGGGAGGGCTGCAACCAAATCGCGGGAAGCGGTCGAGTACTTCCCGTCTATAAAAAGGGATGCCGCTCCAACGATGCCGGAATTAATCCGGTAGGATCACCCCGCCGATCACCGATCGCAGCAAGGCGCCGAGCGGTGGTTGCCACTTTGCCCTGCTTCATGAGGTGGTCAATTTCCTCAACAACCGGCCCTGTGACAATCCCACAGCAGCAATGGCATCGTAGAAGTCCGCACCTGGGATCGCTGCCTTAGCCTCCCGGGCGGCAATCCAGCCGGCAAGAACGACACGAGCGGGTAAGCGGGCGGGAGCCGCCTCGGGAGCTGAGGCAACGAGAGTGGTGCAGGTCATGGAAGGTCCGTGGTTGCTGGTACGATGACAGCCGGCCCCGGGATCGCCCGGGATATTCACGGCTGGTGGGGAGCGGCCGCGCTTCTCATGGCGATCGGGGCGGCCTACCTGCGCATCCGGACCGGTCCGGACTGGATCGCGCTGGATTGGAAAGTTTTCCTGTCCGCAAGGGTATGCCGTAGCGGACGAAGGGCGGGATGCAAAAAGCCTGTCCGCTAGGGTTGCTTCTCGACTTTTGGACATGCGTCTATGCGGACACTACCGCAACGGACGAAAGTCAGCCCCGATGCAGACCATTCTCTACGCCCGCGTCAGCGCCGCCGATCAGACGATCGCGCATCAGCGCAAGCAGGCCGAGGCCGCCGGCTTCAAGATCGACGCGGTGGTCGCGGATGAAGGTGTGTCCGGCGTCTCCACCGTCCTGGCTGAGCGTGCCCAAGGCCGCCGGCTCTTCGACATGCTCCGGGCCAGCGACGTGTTGGTGGTCCGTTGGGTGGATAGGCTCGGCCGCAACTACGCGAACGTGACCGAGACCATCCGGGAGTTCATGCGACGCGGCGTCATCGTCCGCACCGTCATCAACGCCATGACCTTCGACGGCTCCACCACCGACCCGGTGCAGATGGCTGTGCGCGATGCCTTGATCGCCTTCATGGCCGCGACCGCCCAGGCCCAGGCCGAGGCGACGAAGGAAGCCCAGCGTGCCGGGATCGACCACGCCAAGGGCCGCGACGATGCCTACCTCGGCCGGAAGCCTAGCTACAACCGCGCTCAGTTCGACTCGGTGGTCTCGATGCTCGACATGGGCGAGGCCGTCCAGGCGGTCGCCAAGGCTACCAACCTGTCACGCGGCACCATCTACCGCATCCGTGACAGCAGGGGCGAGGCCGAAGCTGCGCTTGCCCGGTGGGGTGCATGATGGGCGTGGGCCGACCATGCGCCCCCAGGTGACGGATATCCCGGGGGCCATCATGCCGCTGCGACCAGCCTGAGGGAGGGGCGACCACTCCCGCCATGGTCGATCCCGAACTCAGCGAGGACGTGCGCCGGCACCTTCGTTCGCGGATCGTCCGGCGTCGGGGTGAGCTGCTGCCATGGCCAATAGCCACAGCGGCTCTTCCAGGTCCTCACACGGGCCCGCCACTCGTCCTCGGGCACCTTGGCGAGCCGTGTAGTCGGATCGGCCTGTACGGCCTCACTATGAGCCTCTGGCGCGTTGGTGAAGCGCTCGAAGCGCCCCTGGTTCAACCAAGTCGAAGCCATAGGGACGAGTTCGGTCCCGAGTTTGCCTTTGGCGCGCATGTCGGCGGCATGGGCTCGCACAGCGCTCAGGATGGCCGCTGGAGTGACATCACGGCCGATGACCTTGCTGTAGGCCCTGATAGCCGTCTTCCGGGAGTTGTCGCCGTCCCGTTTTGGGTAGGCCTGCCAGAACTCGGCGAAGCCCTCTGGGTCCGTCCCCTTGGGGACTATAGGGGAGTCTTCTCTTCTCTCCTCTTTTAGGCTTACACCGTCTTTAAGCGGTGCTTGGATCGGATCGTTATTTTTCAACGAGTTAGTAGCGTGGACCTTCGAGCTTTCCTGGATTTTTTTCAAGTCAGCCGGAGTTTTCTCAAGATTTTCTGAGATTTTTTCAGATTTTCTCGAAATTTTGCCCCCCTTGGACGCGTTCGCCCGGTTGGCGCGGATCGCCACGAGCTCGCTCGCCGCCCGGCCATTATCGAGCTTGCCGTCCACCACCTGGATCTTCCCCGCGGCGATCAGTTCAGCTAGGTTCCGTGAGTAGGTCTTGAGCGTCTGGTTGCACCGACCGGCGATACCGCGATCGTTCCGGGCGATGGGCCCTTCGGTGAGCATGATGAGCTGTACGATGACGTGGTAGGCTCGATAGGCACCGTCGCTCAGCGCCTCGGTACCGTCCATCCATGCCGGGATGTCATGCTTATAGAAGCCCACCATCACCGCATCTCCGCCAGCACATTGCAGGCAATATCGCAAAAGCAAGTGACCCGGATCGTTGGCCCTGACCGCTGCTTGAGAATTTCAATCTCCAGCTCATTTTGACTATCTACCAGACGGACTTCCTCTTCGTCCGTTCTGTCGATTTTTCGTTCCAAATAGTAAGACTCACGAAACAGTCCGAGAACCACGTCAGCATCTTGCTCGATTGATCCGCTCTCCCGCAAATCCGAAAGCATGGGGCGCTTATCTGGGCGTTTCTCTACTTCGCGGTTGAGCTGACAAAGTGCGACTACAGGGATGCCCAGATCTTTCGCAAGCCCCTTCAGTCCAGAGGAGATCTCAGTCATCTCCTGCACCCGATTGCCCGAGTATCGCTTGGACGGACGGATCAAACTGATGTGGTCAATGATGATCGCCGAGAGTGGCTGGCCCCGTCGCTCAGCCTGTAGGCGCATTTGACGAGCTCGGGCCGCAATCTGGGCTAACGTCAGTCCGGACTGCTGCTCCATCCACAGAGGGATGCCATTGCAGGTCCGTTGCGCCTCAATCAGACGCTCCATCGCCTCGTTCGAAAGGTTTTTCGCCTCGGCGATAGCACGATAGGAGATCGCGTCTCGTGCGTGCGGGTCGTAAGCGACCGCGGCAAGAATCCGCTCGCTGAGCTGGTCGGCGTCCATCTCCAGGGAGAAGAAGCCGACAGGGCCAGCGTGCTGGGCGGCCGAAATGGCCACATGTAGGCCGGCCGTCGTCTTGCCCATGGCGGGCCGGCCGGCCAGGATGATGAGCTGCCCGCTCCGCATGCCGAGCGTCGCGGCATCAAGCCTAGGCACGCCGTAGGGCACTCCGTTGGGTGCCGCCCCCTGACGAACCTGGTTGGCCCGAGCAAGAACGTTGGCGGTACTGGTCCCGAGCGAGACACGCCGGGCGTGGTCGGCGAGCGATGCACTGGCCACCGCGTCCAGCGCCTCGATCATGCTGCCGGCGGTCTCGGCCGGGTCATGCACGGTGCTGCCAGTCATCGCTGCGATGCCGAACTGCGATGTCTCGAAGACAGTTCGCATCCGCGCTGCCTGCGCGACCAGTCTGGCGTAGCTGGGGGCGTTGCTGATGGTAGTGGCGCCGTGCATCAGGTTGACGAGGTACTGCCCGACGGTGACACCACCGAGGTCCGCGTCGCCGAGGACGGCCTTCATCAGTCCGAGATCGATCGCCTCCCCGGCATCGCGACGAGCGACCATCTCCACAAAAATCTGTCGGTGGATCGGATCGGAGAAGTCGTCCGGCTGGACGAAGTCCCGCGCCCGGTCGATCGCATCGTTGTGGTGCAGGATGGCGCCGAGCAGCCCCTGCTCGGATTCCAAAGCGTTCGGCGGGGTGGCGTCTAACGACGCGGAGAGCGCGTTCATCGCGACGCCTCCCGCTCTGCGGCCTGCAGGGCCTCGATCAACGCAGGCAGTCGGTCGCGGGCTACGCGGATGCCAGATTTCGTGGCGCAGGGTTCGCCCCTACCATTGGTCGGCATGGCGAACACACGAACATCGATGCATGTGAATCCTGAGCCTGCCTCGATGCCGACTCGTATCTCCTCAAAATTGCTCTTTCTGACCGTTGCGACGGTAGAGACTTTGTTTCGCTTAAGGCAGGACGATGCATTCGCCGGAGTTGATGCTCCTGCGGGACGACGCGCGATGGCCATGGCTTTACTCCGCTGCGGCGATTTGCGAAGCGGGCAACTCTATGCCGAGGCGAGTATACATTAGACGAACGTTCGGGCTTTCCCGGTCGCCTGACAAATAAGCGCTCAATATTTCCTGCTCGTCCTCCAGCAAGGCTTGTAGGGCAATTCGGGATATAACCAACTTTCTCTGAATTACCCTGCCGATTTTATGTTTTTCTGCCCACGCAGCTATCGTCTGCGGCGTCACCCCAGCAAATTTTGCCGCCGATCGGCTGCTTAGAGCCTCCCCTGGAATGTACGGCCGCAGCACGGCGGGGCGGCTGAAAGGTGACGAACTCAGGTCGGGTGCTTCGGTGTTGATCATGCGTACTGACCTCTTGGTCGGCACGATGCCCATAGGACTGTTCGGCAACATGATGGAAGGATGCTCAACGCTCCCCGGTATCACCCACCGCCCCTCTATCGCCGCAAAATCTTGTCGGACGAATGCGGGTCTGCTATAGCAACACGGTCCTCACGGACATCGAGCACTTATGCTCGATTGACTGCGCACCGCGTCAAGCTTTGCCGGCATTCGCCGCGGTGTGGTTTAGAAGGCCAGGGTTTTCGCCCTGGCCTTTTTCGTTCTTATACCGTTCCTTTTGGGGCGCAAGCGCTTCTCGCACAAAATTACGGTCTCGAGAGCGATTAAATCAATCTCGGCATATACAAGCCGCTTGTATATCAGGCGGACCGGCTTCGCAGATGCAAGGCCAAGCCAGCATACAAGCCGCTTGTATGTCGCCCTTACTCCGCACCGAAGAGGGCGACCTTTGTAGACTATACCTCCTCCAAGCCTGAACTTGGGAAAGCGGTGTTGATGAAAACAGGTTGGGTCTACCCCCTCCTCCCCGCTGCATCGCCCCCCCACCCTGGACTCTGTGCCGACGCCGTCCCTCAGTGCGGCGACTTCTCTGCGCCCCACTCCCCCTCTCGCTGCTCCTGTCCCGTCCCTCCTTCACCCCTCGTCCGCAGCCTCTCTCTCTCGCCCGTGTCCGTTCCTGCGTCCGCCACTGCCACCTACCCTCACTGCTGTTCACTCAAGTCGTCACCTATTCTACCCAACACTCCCATCTTGTTTCCCAACAAAAACTCCTATCGAGAGATAAAAAAAAATCAAGGCAATACAAC
Source organism: Methylobacterium sp. J-059 (assembly GCF_022829485.1). Classification (NCBI taxonomy): domain Bacteria; kingdom Pseudomonadati; phylum Pseudomonadota; class Alphaproteobacteria; order Hyphomicrobiales; family Methylobacteriaceae; genus Methylobacterium; species Methylobacterium sp. J-059. Next base: position 201 of record NZ_JAKSYA010000131.1, on the reverse strand, counting down.
ACATCTTTTTTTCAGTGAGACGGGCGTCCCCAGTGAAAAAGAACAACAGAAAAAAAAACCCCTTATGTTTCCCCCTTCCCCCCCCCCACAGAGGGGGCACTTTTTTAATTTACCCCCCCCCACCCCCAACATGGGGAAGGGGGGTGGTGAAAAAAAAGATGGGGTTTCCCCCCCCCCCCCCCCCCCCCCCTCGCAAGGAGA
>NZ_JAKSYA010000059.1:0-413 GCF_022829485.1 Methylobacterium sp. J-059 | reverse complement strand
CCGCCATGGCTGTTCGGCGCGGGGTACATCGACAGGGTCGCACCGACGTAGGGCTGGCCCGGGGTGTAGGTCACCCGGAACGGCTCGTAGTCCATGCAGACGTGGTTGGTGGGCACGTAGAACAGGTTGGTCTTCGGCGAGAACGCAGCAGGCTGCTGGTCCTTGGTGCCGAGGGCCGCCGGGCAGATGCCCTTGGAGTTGGTATCCTCGCCGTTCTGCTCGGTGGAGTACTTGGCCTGGACGAGGGGGCGACCGTAGGTCTTGGAGCCCTTGTCCATATCGACCTTGGAGGCCCAGTTGACGACCGGGTCGAACTTCTCGGCGACGAGGAGTTCGCCGGTGGCGCGGTTGAGTGTGTAGCCGAAGCCGTTGCGGTCGAAGTGGGTCAGCAGCGGGGTCTCCTTGCCGCCGAC
>NZ_JAKSYA010000125.1:0-787 GCF_022829485.1 Methylobacterium sp. J-059 | reverse complement strand
GGGGCGCGCGGCCACGACCTGCGCTTCGAGGTCACCGACACCGGCATCGGGATCAATTCGGCGCAGCAGGACCGGCTGTTCAAGCGCTTCAGCCAGGTCGACGGCTCGATCAGCCGGCGCTTCGGCGGCACCGGCCTCGGCCTGGTGATCTGCCGCCACCTGCTCTCGTTGATGGGCGGCGAGATCGGCGTCAGCAGCCGCGAGGGCGTCGGCTCGACCTTCTGGTTCACCCTCACGCTGCCGCCGGGCGAGGAGACCGGGGTCGCGGCGGCAACGTCCGCGGCTCCGGCCACGGACCCCGCCGGACGCGCCGTCCGGCTGCTTCTCGCCGAGGACGTGCCGCTCAACCAGGAGCTCGCCTGCGCGGTGCTCGAGGCGCAGGGCTACGTGGTGGACGTGGTCGAGGACGGCGCCGAGGCGATCGTCGCGGTCGAGGCGGCGCTGAAGCAGGGCAGGGGCTACGACCTCGTGCTGATGGACGTGCAGATGCCGGTGATGGACGGCCTGACCGCGACGCGCCACATCCGCGCGCTGGCGTCGCCGGCCCGCGAGATCCCGATCGTGGCGATGACCGCCAACGTGCTGCCGAAGCAGATCGAGGACCTGCGCGCGGCCGGGATGGACGACCATGTCGGCAAGCCGTTCTGGCGCGCCGACCTCTACGCCACCATCGCGCGCTGGACCGGGCCGCAGCGCGAGGCCCGCCCGGCCGCCCCGATCCCGGCGCCGGACGGCGCGAACGCGGTGCTCGACCCGGCGGTGTTCGACGCCCTCAAGGACGGCTTCG
>NZ_JAKSYA010000124.1:0-1201 GCF_022829485.1 Methylobacterium sp. J-059 | reverse complement strand
CCTCGAAGCCTTCCAGCTTCCGGGTGAGTACCTGCTGCATCACGCCTCGGCATGGTGACGTCGGCTCCCCTCATATGTCGGAAACCCAACCAAACAAATTATCATTTGACGATTTGGTTGCATAATCCCCTGCTTTTGTTTACGAACGGATGGATTGCCTGCCGAGCGCTCGGGCGCAGGTAGTTGAGGGCTCGTGCTCCCGCCCTTTTCAGGACGGGTTCATTGAAACAGCCCTTACAGGCTACCTACCGCAATCGGCTGCTTGTCGGCTTTACGCCCGCCGATTTCGCCTGGGTGCAGAACCATCTCACTCCAGTCGTACTCAGGGTCGGCGACGTGCCGATGCCGGCCGCTACTCCGCTCACGCATGTCTATTTCGTTGAGCAGGGCATCGTCTCGCTCGTAGCGCGCTCCTCGGACGGCGAACAGGCGGAGATCGGACTGGTCGGCTACGAGGGCGTGGTCGGCCTCCCCCTCATCCTGGGATCGGATCGCGCGCCGTACGACGGCCAGGTTCAGATGGCCGGCCTCGCGTGGGCAATGCCGGCTGAAGCCCTTCATGCCATGCTGCAGCGGAGCGCCGCCTTCAGCGAGAGCCTGCTGCGTTACGCACAAGCCTCCGCTGTACAGGTGGCCAGCACGGCACTGGCCAACGCGCGCTATACGCTGGCAGCCCGTCTCGCCCGCTGGTTGCTGATGTGCCACGATCGGGTCGAGGGGGACGACCTGCCGACGACCCACCGCTTCTTGTCCGTGATGCTCGGCGTGAACCGCACTGGTGTCAGCGAGGCGATGGCCGCTTTGGAACGGGCCGGGGTCATCGCAACGAAGCGTGGGACCATCACCATCCGGGACCGCGAAAAGCTGATTGCTCAAGCGGGCGCCTGCTACGGAATGCCGGAGGTGGAGTACGATCGGCTTCTCGGGCCTACAACGTCGACCCCAACAGTCTGATCGACATTTTCAAAGATCTAGGCCGGGCTACGCCAAGCGCTGCCGCAATCGACCAATCAAATGATGCAAAATACGCATGCCGCACCCCCTTTCGCGCTCGGTGGTCGGCTTCGACCTCCGGTTGTATGGTAAGAAATTCGCCTCTATTTGGAGACCGCATGTCAGCATACGCCAGGCCAAGAGATCTGCCTGAAGGCGAGATTACATTCCGGGGACGCGGTCAGGGGGTCCTGACCGGCTTCAAACT
>NZ_JAKSYA010000122.1:0-24411 GCF_022829485.1 Methylobacterium sp. J-059 | reverse complement strand
ATCAGCGTCGGCACCGAACGGCTCGGGATCACCCGGTCGTAGACCTCCAGCATGAAGAACGAGCCGGTGAGGTACAGCACGTTCACCACGCCGCTCATCACCGCGACGCCGACGAACGCCGTCCGGCAGGACGTCAGGGCCGAGCTGAGCTCTCCGGGATCCCGCGCACGCATCATGTTCCTGCCCCCGGCATGCATTCGTTCACTGTGTGCTTGCAACCGTACGTATATAATACGCGAATGGTGTTTCCTGTCTGTATACGCGCGCGCGATTTCTGAAAAGTGGCGGTATTCACCGGGATGCGCGTCCGATATGCAAAGGCCGCGCCGCGCCTCCCGTCGCCTCCCGCAACGAGAACGGCCGCCGGACGGGGGTCCGGCGGCCGTTTCGGGATCGGGACGTTCGACCGGGGCTCGCCCGGCCAGGGTTGTCAGGGTTTCGGCGCGGGCGCCGGCATCGCCGGATCCGGCGTCGCCGCGGGCTGGGCCGGCACGCCGGCCGGCATGTCCGCCGAGGCGACGGGCCCGGCGAGCTCGGGATAGGCCTCGACCACGTGGGCGCCGTTGAGCGGCTTGTTGGCGCCGTTGTGGCAGGTGGCGCAGTTCATCTTCGGTACGTCGCCGAGCGGGCCGTGGCGGTTCGGCGGCAGCGTCTCGGAGAGCGGCAGCATGTAGTCCTCGTTCAGGTCGCGGACCATGCGGATGCCGTGCCAGGCGGCGACGCGGTTGGGCGTGCTCGTGCTCCAATCCGCCACCGAGCGGGTGTTGTGGCAGAAGGTGCAGTTCACGCCGAGCGACTGCGCCATGCTGATCATGATCGCGAAGGTCTTCTCCGCGTCCTGGATCGGCTTGCCCTTGGTCTCCGGCAGGGCCGAGGTGGCGTTGACGCGGATCGCGTCCTCGGGCGTGTTCTTGTGCGCGTAGAACGCCGCGTAGACGCCGTAGGGCAGCGAGGTCAGGCCGACCTGCGGGCTGGCAACGTTCTGCCCGTTGTTGCGCGAAATGACGCCGTGCCCCGCGTTCGGGCCGGGATTCTCGAACCAGATGTTCTTCGGCACCGGCTGGCCGCGGTGGCAGGTGTAGCAGGTGACGCCGGCCTCGTGGACGTGGTTCTCCTTCCAGGTCGAGTTGATGTGCTGGACCATCTGCAGCATCCGCCTGGCGACGCGCTTCTGGTACAGGCTGTCGTCGGCCATGTTCTCGGTGTTGTGGCAATAGGTGCAGCCCTGCTCCGGGGCGACCCACTCGGTCATCGAGGCCATCAGGCGGTTGAAGTTGTCGGCCGAGAGATCGCCGAGGACCTTGACGTTCTGGTAGACCGCCGAGGCCTTGTCGCCCCCGGGCTCGGCCGGGTCGGCCGGCGCGGGCGCCTGGTTGGCCTCGATCTTGGCGGCCTTGTTCGCCCGGGTTTCGATGACGTCCATCGCAGTGCCGCGGAACCCGGTCTGCTGCTGCGCCATCGGCGGGCGGGTCCAGCCGGCGGTGCCGAGCATGGCGATCGTGAGGAACAGCGCGGCGACCGCGCCGGCGACGGCGAGCAGGGTTCTCATGGGTGCACCGAGGGGGCGACGCTGGAGGGATCGACGATCGGGCCGTAGACCTGCGGATAGGACGGCGCGACCCCGTGCTTGACCGCCCAGAGGTACCAGTTGTCGACGACGGTGCCGGTGAGCAGGATGCCGATGCCGCCGGTCAGCGTCGTCAGCACCGCGAACCACCAGGCCCAGCGGTGGACCGATTCCATCGTGGCGTTGAAGCCCATGGTCCAGCGCCAGAACAGGGCGGCGCGCTCGGTGGCGGTGCCGCGGTCGACGATCTGGTCGATCTCGCGCTCGGCGCCGTAGCGCGAGCAGGCCAGGATGGTGCCCCCGTGCATCGCGAACAGCAGCGTCGACCCGTACAGGAAGACGATCGAGAGCATGTGGAACGGGTTGTAGAACAGGTTGCCGTAGCGCAGCGAGAACGCGGCGGTCCAATCGAGGTGCGGGAAGATGCCGAACGGCACCGCCTCGCTCCACGAGCCCATCATGATCGGGCGGATGAAGCCGAGCACGAGGTAGAGCCAGATCGCCGAGGCGAACGCCCACGGCACGTGCTTGCCCAGGCCGAGCGCCGCGGCGCGGCGGTAGAGCCGGAGCCACCACAGCAGGATCGAGGCGGTGAGGAAGAAGCCGGCGATCAGCCACCAGCCTCCCTCGTTGAGCGGCGGCAGGATCCGGAGGCCGTATTGCGGGCGCGGCGGCTCGAGGGCGAGCCAGGGCAGCTGCCGCACGAACTGGATCGGGTCCCAGTTCACCGACGCCCACATGTTGAGGCCGATGATCTCGAAGGCGATCAGCCCGCAGGCGAAGGACAGCGCCCCGAGGTAGCCGATGTAGATCGGCCCGACCTGCGCGTTGCCGATCAGCCCCATCAGGTAGCTGTGGAACGGCTTGCCCCAGCGCGAATCGACGGCGACCGGGACGCCGTGCTCCGCCTCGATCGGCCGGATCTGCACCTGGGTGAGGATGTTCTGGTAGTACGCCATTGCCTGGGCCCTTTCCGGGAGCGTTCTTCAAGCGACGTGGTGGCCGTATCCGTCCCGCCCCCGGCCGCGCGACGATCGCGGCCGGGCGACTTCGCGGCTCAGCGCCAGACCGGCAGGTTCAGCCACCAGCCCCACCATTCCGGCCAGCCCTGCGTCCAGAACGGGCCGCTGATCACGATGCAGACCGCGCTCCAGAATCCCGCCGACAGGGCCAGGAACAGGCCGAGGCGGTGGATGCCGAGCGTGCCGATCGAGTAGCCGATCGTGTCGCGGAAGAAGGTGTCCTCGTGCTCGGGGCTCTTCACGGTCTCGCCCTTGGCCGGGTTCGTCGCCGAGAGGATCAGGCCGCCGTGCATCGCCAGAGCGAGCGTCGTGGTGAAGAAGAAGGTCACGGCGAGCATGTGCGCCGGATTGTAGTGGAAGTGCAGGTACTGGTAGCCGGTGTTCGACACCCAATCGAGGTGGCTGAGGATGCCGTACGGGAAGCCGTAGCCCCAGGCGCCCATCAGGAACGGGCGGACCACGACCAGGACGACGTAGGCGAAGATCGCGACCGCGAAGGCGAAGGGCACGTGGTAGCCGATGCCGAGCTTGCGGCAGATCTCGACCTCGCGCAGCGCCCAGGACGAGAACGCGCCGATGGCGCAGAACGTGATGATCTGCCAGAGGCCGCCCTCCTTCAGGGGGGCGAGCGCCAGCCCGTACTTGATGTCGGGCGGCGCGATGTTGATCTGCCAGATGTTCCAGGTCGGCCCGAGCGCCGCGCCGTAGATGATCAGCGCCGTGCCGAGCGCGCTGAAGAACAGCGTCGTGACCCCGAAGAAGCCGACGTAGAACGGCCCGACCCAGAAATCGAACAGGTCGCCGCCGACGAGGGTGCCGCCGCGGACGCGATACTTCTTCTCGAAACTCAGCATCGCCATGGCGAATAGCCTCCGGATGGGTCTGCGGCCGTCGGGCGCTCGTGCGGGCGCTCGTGCGAGCGGTCGTGCGAGCGGCCTTGCGGCAGCGCTCGGGTGTCGGGCGCAGCGGGCGGGAGGATCGGGGCTCCGGTCCGCTGCCTTCGGTGCGCGGCGTCTCGTGCGGCATGCCGGCCGGGCGGGAACCCGGCCGGCACGCCGCGGGGCCGGGTCACGCCGGGGTCGGCGCGACGATCTGGAGGGAGGCCGCCTTCGAGTCCTTGGCGCCCTCCAGCCAGTTGAACCGGCTGGTGCTGAGCAGGATGAAGTGGATCAGCAGCGCGAGGACGAAGAGGAAGGTGAACAGCGCCACCAGCGTGCGGCGGGGATCGAACAGGAGCCAGACCTTGTGCATGGTGTCCTCCCTTACGAGATCATCGAGACGAGGCCGTGGACGGCTTGGGCCCCGCCTTCGAGCATGGCGTAGCCCTTCGGCCCGGGCAGCCACGGGCGCCACATCCAGACCAGGATGTGCGCGACCACGGCGATCGCGGTGAAGATGATGAAGCTCGTCAGGAAGATCGCGTGGAACTCCTTGGCTTCGGGTTCCGTCAGCCCCGAGAGGCTGCTCGGTCGTTCGAGCGTTCCGGGATTGGCCATGGTTGAAGTACCTCCGTTTGGCTGACCGCGCGGCAGGGTCGCGCGGGGGTGAGCGCCGTGGCGGCGTTGGGTGCCACGACCGGACTTCCACCCGTTCTGCCCGGACGGAAGCGTCTCGAAGGGCTCGGCCGGCGCGAAGCGCGATCCGGCGCGGCCCGAAGGCGTCAGCCCATGAAGGCGTAGGGGATGGCCGAGACCGCCATGGCCTTGGCCTCGCCGAAGACCGAGCGGCGCTGGGCCGGGCGGCCCGGCTCGCGCGCCGGCATCACGCGCTGGGCGATCGCGGCGGCGAGGAAGAACGGGTAGGTCGCGCCGAGGATGACCTTGAACTGGACCTCCTCCTGGTGGAGCCGGGACGTCGCATCGATCGATCGGGCCATGGATGTCCTCCTGGGCGCTGGGGCCGGCGCAGGGCGCGGGCTCGGCGGGGTGCGGGCGGATTCGTCCGGCCGGAGCCGGGGCGAAGGGGTGTGGGCGGCAGGGATCGGCAGGCTCGCGGACGCGTTCATGCGGCGACTCCGAGCTTCAGGGCGTCGTGGGCGGTCTCGACGTGCCCGGGTGCGACCTCTCCGGCGCCGTCGCGGCGGGCGCCGCGCTCGGCGGCATCGCGCAGGCGCTTGGCCATCGAGATCCGGACCAGGACCGGCTGGCGCTCGACATGCGTGTCGAGGAGCGCCCGCGCGGCCTCGTTCCACGGCAATTCGCGATGCATCCGCGCCGGCGTCGCCTCGACCGCATCCATGTCGCGGGCGAGCGGCAGGATGTGGAAGAGCATGTCGAACAGCGCGTTGCAGACTTCCTGCACGAGGTAGGTCGCGCCGGAATAGCCCATGAACGGCGTGCCGGTGTGCCGCCGGATGATCGCGCCGGGGAACGAGGCCGGCACGAACACCGCCCGGCAGCCGCTCTCGGCCGCGTACATCCGCTCGTTGAACGAGCCGAACAGCACCAGCGGCGGATTGTTCGCGATGGCCGCGCGCACGGCCGCGTTGTCGGGCTTGGCGCCGGGCTTTCGCGCGAAGGCGAAGGTGCAGGGCAGCCCCATCTCCTCCTCGAGGAAGTGGCGCACGCCGCGCGCGTAGGTGTCGGTCGCGACGATGCCGAAGCTCGCGGTGCCGAAAAAGTCCTGCGTCACCGAGCGCCACAGGTCCCAGACCGGCTTGATCGTGGTGTGCTTCTCGCGCTCGATGAACGGCTCGGGATCGAGGCCGAGGATCTCGCCGAGCGAGCGCAGGAACTTGGTGGTCGAGAGCACGCCGATCGGCGCCTGCAGGTAGGGCCGCTCCAGGTCCTCGCAGAGCAGGCGCCCGAACTCGCGGTAGAGGCAGACGTTGGCGTCGGCATTGACGAGCTTGGGCACGTCGGCGAGATGCGAGCCCAGCGGGAAGACCAGGTTGATCTCGGCGCCGATCCCCTCGACCAGGCGCCGGATCTCAGCGAGGTCGGAGGGCATGTTGAAGGTGCCGTAGGCCGGCCCGATCAGGTTGACCCGCGGGCGCTCGCCCTCCTTGCGCGCGGGACGCGGCGGGATGCCCTTCTTGGCGAAGCGCTTGGCGCCGTATTCCTGCCAGAGCCAGCGCATCGCCCGGTCGGCGGTCTGCCACTGGTCCTCGTCGATGGTGCGCGGCAGGAAGCGCTGGATGTTGGTGCCCTCCGGCGTGACCCCGCCGCCGATCATCTCGGCGATCGAGCCGGTGACGACGACGCTGGGCTGGCCGGGATCGAGCACCGCATGCGCCCGCTTCATCGCGCCCTCGGTGCCGTGGCGGCCGAGCTCCTCCTCGCCGAGGCCCGTGACGACGATCGGAAGCTCGTGCGGCGGCAGCGCGTCGGTGTAGTGCAGCACCGAGGTGACCGGCAGGTTCTCGCAGCCGACGGGGCCGTCGATGATGACCTGCAGGCCCTTGATCGCCGTGAAGACGTAGACGGCACCCCAGTACCCGCCGGCGCGGTCGTGATCGAGGACGAGCATCAGGCCATCTCCCCGATAGGCGTGTTGTCCAGCAGGAGACCTTGGTCGTGCTTCTTCGGCGCGGGCGCCCGCGCCACGCTCTTGCGCAGCTGCGGCACCGCCTCCCAGACGCCGGCGGCGTGGCCGGTGCCGACGCCCTCGAAGAAGCCGCGCATCGCGTCGAAGCGGCCCTTGTTGCCGAGCGCGGCGTTGATCACCTTGGCGAGCGAGCCGGCGCCGGCGACGCCCATCAGCGGCCGTGCCGAGATCAGGTTGGTGAAGTACAGGGCCGGCGTGCCGGCCTCCTTGGCCTTCTGCACCACCGGCGTGGTGCCGACGGCGAGGTCGGGCCGGTATTCGCGCATCGCGGCGAGGTCGTCCTCGAGCGAGGCCCGGAACTTCACCTGGACGCCGCGGGCCTCGAGCCAGTCGCGGTCGGCCTCCGCCCAGGGCGTCCTCGGGCAGGCGGTGCCGACGTAGCGCAGGTCGGCGCCGCTTTCGATCAGCAGGCGCCCGACCAGCAGCTCCGAGCCCTCGTAGCCGGAGAGGGTGATGCGGCCCTGGATCGGGGCGGCGGCGAGCACGCCGCGGATCGGCGGCAGCAGGCGGTTCTTGGCGGCCTCGACCAGGCCGCGCGGGACGGCGCAGGCCTCGCCGATCCGGTCGAGCCAGTCCGCGGTGCCGTCGACGCCGACCGGCGCCGAGCCGACGATCGGCCGGCCGGCCGCCTCGAACTCGCGGATGCTCGCGGTGTAGAACGGGTGGATCGCCGCCACCGCCGCGCCGTCGAGCGCCGCGTAGAGCTCGCGCCATTCGCGGGTCGGGACCACGGGGCCGGCGGCGAGGCCGAGCGGCTCCAGCATCGCGCCGATCACCACGGGATCGGCGGGGAACATCTCGCCGAGCAGCGTCACCGTCGGGCGCTCGGAGCGGCCGGCGCGCGGCGCCTGGACCGGGCCCTGCTCGGCTTCCGTGCGCGCGAACCGCAGCATCGCGCCGGCGAGCACGTCCTTGGCCTCGGCATGGGTCGGCACCCCGAAGCCCGGCACGTCGATGCCGATGATGCGGACGCCGTCGATCTCCTTCGGCAGCAGGCGCAGCGGCACGCCCGAGGCCGTCGGCACGCAGAGGTTGATCACCACGACGGCGTCGTAATCGGCGGGCTTGGCCGTGAGGAACACCGCCTCGCGGATGTCCTCGAACAGCTTGCCGGTGACCAGCGTCTCCGAGTTGAACGGCACGTAGCCGACCGAGCGCTTGGCCCCGTAGAAGTGCGAGGTGAAGGTCAGCCCGTAGACGCAGCAGGCGGAGCCGGACAGGATCGTGGCGGTGCGCCGCATCCGCAGGCCGACCCGGAGCGAGCCGAAGGCCGGGCACATGCTCTGCGGCTGGTCGTGCGGCCCGACGGGGTAATCCTTGGCCAGCCGGTCCAGGGTCTCGCTCATGCCGGCCTCGGCGGCGGCGGCCCGCATCACGTCCTTGCCGGCATGGCAGCCGAGGCCGTCGCCCTTCGTCGCCGCGAGGTTCACGGCCGGCGCCTGCGCGGCGGCGAGCGTCGAGGCCGGGACTTCCCGGCGGGCGCGGAGCGCGGCGATGTCGAGGGTGACGGCCATGCGCCTCAAACCTCGTCGTAGACGACTTCGAGGGACGGCTTGGCGACGTGGGCGACGCCGCACATGTCCTCGAAGGTCGCCGGCACCAGCACCACGTCGCGGCCGGTGGTCTCGCTGGAGAACAGCCCGAGGAGGCCGTCCTGCGAAAGCGGCGTCGGGTGATTGGGCTTCGCCTCGGCGACGTTCTGGGCGAGATCGGCGAACAGCGAGCCCCAGCGCCCGTCGGGCCGGCCGATGATCTCGTAGTTCGCGCTCTTCCTGCGGATGTCGTCGTCGGCCGGGATCGAGGCCAGCACCGGGATGCCGACGGCGGCGGCGAAGGCCTGGGCCTCGCCGGTGTGGTCGTCCTTGTTGATCACCAGGCCGCCGACGCCGACATTGCCGCCGAGCTTGCGGAAGTATTCGACCGCGGAGCAGACGTTGTTGGCGACGTAGAGCGACTGCAGGTCGTTCGAGCCGACGACGATGACCTTCTGGCACATGTCGCGGGCGATCGGCAGGCCGAAGCCGCCGCAGACCACGTCGCCGAGGAAGTCGAGCAGGACGTAGTCGAAGCCCCATTCGTGGAAGCCGAGCTTCTCCAAAAGCTCGAAGCCGTGGATGATGCCGCGGCCGCCGCAGCCGCGCCCGACCTCGGGGCCGCCGAGCTCCATCGCGTAGACGCCGTCGCGCTTGAAGCAGACGTCGCCGATCGCCACCGGCTCGCCGGCGAGCTTCTTCCGGGTCGAGGTCTCGATGATGGTCGGGCAGGCCTTGCCGCCGAACAGCAGCGAGGTGGTGTCGCTCTTCGGGTCGCAGCCGATGAGAAGGACCTTCTTGCCCTGCTGGGCCATCATGTAGCTGAGGTTGGCCAGGGTGAACGACTTGCCGATGCCGCCCTTGCCGTAGATCGCGATGATCTGCGTTTCCTTCTTCGCCGGCGCGGTCGCCACCGGATCCGGCTCGATGGCCGCTTCGGCGCGGAGCGCGGCGTTGGTCAGGTGCATGTTCATGCGTTCCTCCAGTCGAGGATCATCTTCAGGCACTCGGGCTCGCCGAAGGCCGTGCGATAGGCCTGCTGCGCCTCCGACGCCGGGCGCCGGTGGGTGATCAGGCCGTCGAGGGAGAGGGCACCGCGTGCGACGAGCGCGCTCACCGCCGCGAGGTCGTGCGGCCGGAACTCGGCCGCGACCCGGATCCGGGCCTCGCGCAGGAAGGCCGGCGGGAAGGCGAAGGCGAGCGGCGCCTCGTAGAAGCCGGCGAGCACGATCTCGCCGCCGGAGCACAGCCGCCCGATCAGCGTGTCGAGGAGGCTCGCATCGCCGCTGACGTCGGTGATCGTCGCGTAGTCGCGGCGCTCGTCCTGATCGGGGTGGATGACGGGATAGCCGAATTCGCCCCGCGCCCGGACCGGATTGGTCTCCCACACCGTCGGCATCGCGCCGGACAGGGCGGTGAGCCGGGCCAGCAGGCGCCCGAGCACCCCGTGGCCGACGATCAGCGAGCGCTCGCCGGGGGCGTTGCTCGCCATCGCGTGGTAGGCGGTGGCGGCGAGCGCCAGCAGGATCGCCTTCTCGCCCAGGGCGGGGTCGACCGGCACCAGCTTCTCCGCCGGCACGATCAGGTGCGAGGCGGCGCCGCCGAACAGGCCGCGCACCGTGCCGAAGCAGCGCGCGCCCGGCACGAACACCGCTTGGCCGACGCTCAGGTCCGAGCCCGCGGGCGCCGATTCGACGGTGCCGACCGACTCGTAGCCCGGCACCAGCGGGTATCCCATGCCGGGGAAGCTCGGCATCCGCCCGGTCCAGAGCAGGCGCTCGGTGCCGGTGGAGATCCCGCTCCAGGTGACGGCGACCACCGCGTCGCCCTCTGCGGCCGGAGTCAGCGGCAGGCGGTTGAGCGCCAGCACCTCCGGTTTCTCGAGAACGACGGCGAGCGCGTCCATGTGCGGTGCCTCTTCCATCCCCGGCCCGACTCTCCCGGTCGGCCATCAGTCATCCTAGAATGACAATGAAAAGCGTCAAGGCAAATTTACACTTCGCCGCGCTTGCGGGCGACGACGAGGCGCGTCAGCAGGGGACGACGGGTCTTCACGCTGCGGATCGCGTCGAATCCGGCATCGCGAAGCATCGCGGTCAGCTCCTCGACGGTGCGGGCGCGGCCGCTGCCCATGGCGAGCAGGTAGAAGCCGAAATAGGCGTCGCCGATCGGCTCGGCCCCCCGCGTCCCGGCCATCGGCTCGGCGACGAGCAGCGTGCCGCCGGGGGGCAGCGCGTCGTGCGCCGCACGCAGCAGCACCGCGGCGCGGGCGTCGTCGTGGTCGTGGACGATCCGCACCAGCGAGACCGCGTCGGCGCCGCGCGGCAGCGGATCGGAGAAGAAGTTTCCGCCGCGGCAGGCGACCGTCAGGCCCGCCGCACCGAGGCGCGCCTCGGCCCGGGCGGCGACCGCCGGCAGGTCGAACAGCATCAGGTGCAGGCCGGGGTGGCGGGCCGCGGCGGCGGTGACGAAGGCGCCCTCCCCGCCGCCGACATCCATCAGGCAGGCGTGCGATCCGAGCGGATAGGCGTCGAGCACGTCCTCGGCGATCAGCGCCTGCGAGGCCGCCATCAGGCGGCTGTAGCCGGCGACCGCCTCGGCCTCCGCGGCGTCTGGCTCGGCGGCCTTGGCGTAGGGCCAGTAACCCGAGAGTTGCGTCGGGGGTCCTTCGCCGCGCAGCAGCGCGACCGGGTCGGCGAGATCGGCGTAGAGCATGGCGTGATGCTCGATCATTGCCGCCACCGACGGGTTGCCGATCAGCGCCGCGCCGAGGTCGGCCAGCGCCCAGCGCGCGTCGGGCAGGCGGCCGATCAGGTCGAGGGAGGCGGCGGCCTTCAGCAGGCGCTCGGCCCGCTCCGGTGCGAGACGGAGGCGCTCGGCCACCACGGCCGTCGCGAGCGGGCCGGGCTGCAGCGTGTGGAACAGGTCGAGCCGGACGCAGGCGAGCAGCACCTGGGAGTAGGTGAACCCGGCGCAGAGGTCGAACAGCGCCCGGGTGTTCGTCCGCGCGATGCGGCGCGTCAGCGGAAACCCGGCGGCCCAACGCTGGAATACGGGGCTCGCGACGCGGGCGATGCGGAAGGCGCGCCAGCGCTCGCGAAGGTTTCGAAACGCGAGCCACCCTCCCCTCGCCGAGGCGAGCGGGACGGCGCGGAGGCCGTTCTTCTCCCCGCCGGAGACGATGCCCACGCTGGTCTCCGCCGCCATGCCCCTCGCCTCAGGCGAATTCGTGGGCGAGGCTCGCGGGCAGGAAGAGCCGGGTCTGCGCGGCGATCTCGGCGCGCAGCGCGTCGGCGCCCGGGCAGGTCGGGATCACCTCGATCGCCTCCGCCGAGAGGCGCTTCAGCCGCTCGAGGGCGCCGCCCATGCCGAGGAGCAGGGCGGCGTTCGGCCGGCCGAGGGTGGCGTCGCGGCCGGCGGGCTTGCCGATCTCCTCCTGGCGGCAGGCGACGTCGCGCAGGTCGTCGGCGACCTGATAGGCCTCGCCGAGGCATTCCCCGAGGAGCCGCCACGGCAGCGGCGTCGCGCCCGCCGCCGCCGCGCCCGCCACCGTCGCGGCGGCGAACAGCGCACCGGTCTTGGCCTGCTGGTAGTTCGACAGCGCGACCTGCTCCTCCGATTCCCAGGCCTGGCCGGCGACGATGCCGGCCGGCGAGCCGACCGCGCGGGCGACCAGCCCGACGAGCGCCGCGAGCCGATGCGGGTTCCTGGCCGCGCCCCGGGCCAACGTCTCGAACGCGAGCACGATCAGCGCGTCGCCGGTGAGCACCGCCAGCGGCTCGCCGAAGGCGACGTGCACGGTGGGCTTCTGCCGGCGGGTCTCGGCGTCGTCGAAGCAGGGCAGGTCGTCGTGGACGAGGGAGGCGCAGTGCAGCAGCTCGATCGCGGCGGCGGCGGACTCGGCGGCGGCCGGATCGTCGTCGCCGCATGCGGCGGCCACCGCCAGGCAGAGCCGGGGCCGGATGCGATGGCCGCCCGGGAACACGGCGTAGCGGATCGCCTCGGCGAGCCGCGGCGGGGCGCCCGGCGCCTCGGCGTAGGCGACCGCGTTGTCCAGGGTCCGTTCGATGCGCTGGCCTGCGTCCACCGTGACCTCCAGTGTCAATTTGCTTTGACTTTTCGAAGTGTCATCTATGATTGACACTTGTCGCGGGTGAGATCAATGCCGGATCGTCGTGCGGCACGGGGGAACGATGGCGATCGAGCGGGTCGTGGTGATCGGGGGCGGCATCGGCGGGCTCGTCGCCGCCCTCCGGCTCGCCGTGGCCGGATGCGCGGTGACGCTGCTCGAGACCGCCGGCGTGCCAGGCGGCAAGATGCGCAGCGTGCCGGTCGGCGGCACCCGGATCGAGGCCGGCCCGACCGTGTTCACCATGCGCTGGATCCTCGACGAGATCTTCGCCGAGGCCGGTGCGGATCTGGGTGAGCGGGTCGCGCTGAGCCCCGCCCGCATCCTCGCCCGCCACGCCTGGAGCGCGTCCGAGCGGCTCGACCTGCTCGCCGACGTCGACGCCTCCGCCGACGCGATCGCCGCCTTCGCCGGCGCGCGCGAGGCCGAGGGCTACCGGCGCTTCTGCGCGCGGGCCGAGCAGGTGTTCCGCACCCTCGACGCGCCGTTCATCCGCGGCGCCCGGCCCGGACCCGTCGACCTCGCCCGTCGCGCCGGCCTGTCGGGGCTGGGCGACCTGTGGCGGATCCAGCCCTTCGCCACCCTGTGGGGGGCGCTCGGCGACTACTTCCGCGACCCGCGCCTGCGGCAGCTGTTTGCACGCTACGCCACCTATTGCGGCTCCTCGCCGTATCAGGCGCCGGCGACGCTGATGCTCGTCGCCCATGTCGAGCAGGCGGGCGTGTGGTCGATCGAGGGCGGCTTGAGCCGGCTCGCCGCGGCGGTCGCCGCGCTGGCGCGCGAGCGCGGCGCGACGATCCGCACCGGCGCGCACGTCGCGCGCATCCTGGTCTCGGGCGGTGCGGTCTCGGGCGTGGTCCTCGCCGACGGCGAGCGGATCGCGGCCGACGCGGTGGTGATGAACGGCGACGTCTCGGCGCTCGCCGCCGGGTTGCTCGGGCCCGCGGTGGTCGGCGCCGCCGATCCGGTGGCGCCGGCCGAGCGCTCGCTCTCGGCGATCACCTTCTGCCTGAACGCCCGCACCGCGGGCTTTCCGCTGGCGCACCACACCGTGTTCTTCGGACGCGACTACCGGGCCGAGTTCGACGCGATCCGCCGCGGGCGACTGCCGCCCGACCCCACGACCTACGTCTGCGCGCAGGATCGGGCCGGCGACGCGATGCCGGACGGGCCCGAGCGCCTGCTCTGCCTCGTCAACGCGCCGGCCCGGGGCGAGCGACCCTTCACCGATACGGAGATCGACGCATGCGAAACGACGATGCGGGCACGGCTGACGGCGTGCGGCCTGACGATCTCCGCCGCCGAGACGGCGGTCACCACGCCGGACCGGTTCGGCACCCTGTTCCCGGCGACCGGGGGGGCGCTCTACGGACGGGCCTCGCACGGCTGGAGCGCGACCTTCAAGCGGATGGGCGCGCGGACCCGGCTGCCGGGCCTGTACCTGGCGGGCGGCAGCGTCCATCCGGGGCCGGGGGTGCCGATGGCGGCGCAATCGGGGCGGATCGCGGCGGACACGCTGCTGGCGGATCGGCGGGCGGCGCGCCCCGCTTCGACACGCCGGTCGGCCGCGACGGCTATGTCTGGTGGTACGTCGACGCCCTGAGCGCGGACGGCACCCAGGGGCTGACCATCATCGCCTTCATCGGCAGCGTGTTCTCGCCCTACTACGCCTGGGACGCCACGCGGAACCCGTTCGAGCACTGCGCCGTCAACGTCGTCCTCTACGGCGCGCGCGAAAACCGCTTCTGCATGACCGAGCGCGGCAGCCGCGCCCTGTCGCGCGATGCGACGCAAATCCGGATCGGGCCGAGCGGCATGGCCTGGGACGGCACCTCGCTCACCATCACCCTCGACGAGACCACGGCGCCGGTCCCGTCGCGGGTCCGCGGCACGGTGAAGCTTCATCCCGGCGGGATCACGCCCGGGCCCTTCACCCTGGACGCGCGGGGCGCGCATCGCTGGTGGCCGATGGCGCCGTCCTCGCCCGTCGAGGTCGCGCTCGACGCGCCGTCCGTGCGCTGGTCCGGCACCGCCTACTTCGACACCAATCACGGCGACGAGCCGCTGGCCGAGGCCTTCACGAGCTGGACCTGGTGCCGGGCGGACCTCGGCGACGGCGCGGCGATCCTCTACGACGTGTGCCGCCGCGACGGCTCGGGCCAGAACCTCTCGCTCCGCTTCGACCGCACCGGCGCCCGCCGCGATCTCCGCCCGCCCCTCGCCGCGGCCTTGCCGCCGACGCGGTTCTGGCGCGTGCCGCGCGCGACCCGCAGCGACGACGGGCGGGCGGAGGTGGTGCGGACCTTCGAGGACACGCCATTCTACTCCCGCTCGCTGCTCTCGGCCCGGCTCGCCGGCGAGACGGTGCGCCCGGTCCACGAGAGCCTGTCGCTCGACCGCTTCCGCAATCCGCTGGTGCGGCTGATGCTGCCGTTCCGGATGCCGCGGCGGGCGTGACGACCAGGCGTCACGCGCTCGTCCGAAGCGGGTCGCGATCGAGCCCGTCAGCCCAGCCGTTCGGCGATGTGGTCGGCGACGCGCAGTGCGTTGGCGACGATCGTCAGCGTCGGGTTCACGGCGCCGATCGAGGGGAAGAAGCTCGCATCGGTGACGTAGAGGTTGTCGAGCTCGTGCGCCTTGCAGGTCAGGTCGAGCACGGACGCCTTCGGATCGGTGCCGAAACGCAGCGTGCCGGCCTGATGCGCGGTCCCGCTCAGGGGGATGTTCTTGCCGAGATAGAGCGAGCGCTCGAACAGGTAGGTGTAGAGCCCGCCCGGACGGAGCAGATCCTCGAGCTTGCCGCGCAGGCGGTCGTGCGCCTCGCGGTTGGTCTCGCGCACGTCGAGGATCACGCGGCCGTCATGGCCGAGCATCACCCGGTTGTCGGGATGCGGCAGGTCCTCGCTTTGCAGCCAGAAGTCCATCGAGTGGCGCGCCACCATCTCGAACGGGGCATTCGGCAGGAAGCCGGTCCATTTCGGAAACTCCTCGCCGCGGATCTGCTCCGGATGCGTCTTGGCGCACATCTGGATCAGGCCCATGGGAAATTCCCAGTCCTTCGACTCGAAGTAGAAGTCCGAGACCGCGAGCGTCTTCTGGAAGACGGTGTCGTTGACCTCCTTCGACAGGGCCATCAGCACCGACATGGTGTGGCGCATGTAGTTGCGCCCGACCTGGTCGGAGCCGTTGGCCAGCCCGTTCGGGTGGGCCGCGTTGGCCGAGCGCAGGAGCAGCAGCGCCGAGGACAGCGCGCCGCACGCGACGACGACGATGTCGGCGGAGTAGCGCTCCGCCCGGCCCTCGCGGGTGACGTTCACCGCCGTCACGGTGCGGCCCGACGGGTCGGTCTCGAGCGTCGAGACGTAGGCGTTGACGAGCAGCGTGACGTTGTCGTGGCGGGCCAGCGTCGGGTCGACGGTCATCACCTGCGCGTCGGCCTTGCCGTTGAGCAGGCACGGGAACCCGTCGAAGGCGTCGCAGCGGATGCAGATGCTGGTCGGCGTCGGCTTGCCGTTGCGCTCGTCGAGCTTGATGCCGAGCGGCAGGTGGAACGGGTTGAGGCCGACCTTTGCCCAGTCGTCCGACAGCTTCTGGATGCGCGGCTCGTGGCTGACCGGGGGATGGTCGTAGGGGCCGCTCGCCCACGGCTCGTTCGGATCCTCGCCGCGTTGCCCGTGCACGGCGAACAGCGCCTCCGCCTGCCCGTAATACGGCTCGAACTCGGCATAGGAGACCGGCCAGGCCGGCGAGAGGCCGTCCACGTGACGGACCTCGCCGAAATCGCGCTCGCGCATCCGCAGCAGCGCCGAGCCGTAGACCTTCGAGTTGCCGCCGACATAGTAGTGCAACGCCGGGCTGAGGGTGCGGCCGTCGCCGCCGTACCAGGTCTCCTTCGCCTGGTAGGCGCCGTCGACGAAGACGGTCTTCGAATTCCAGTTGTCCTGCGAGCGCGGGAGGTAGTCGCCGCGCTCCAGCAGCAGGATGCGCTTGCCGGTCCTCGCCAGCCGCGACGTCAGCGAGCCGCCGCCGGGGCCCGAGCCGATCACGATGACGTCGTAATGGTCCTCTCGCATCGGTCGGCCTCGCACTGCAATACGCTGGAGAAAACGGGTTCGCCGGCCAACGGCACAAGCCTGGAGGCGTTCCAGGCTGGCCGGTCACGGCATCGTGCGCGCTGCGATGCAGCAAACGCACCCGCTTCCGCCGCCCGGCCCGGCAACTGCGGCGGGTGAGCGGCGTTGGGCCCTCGAGCACGAACGCCGCCCCTCCCCCGTCTCGCCCCGGATCTCGTGATGCCCGTCACCCCAGGCCCCCGATGACGTGGCTCGATCTCGTCGCCGTGCCGCTCGCGGCCAAGCTCTGCCTCGTCTTCATGTTTCCGCTCAGCGCCTACGACAAGGTCGCGCACTGGGACGAGGCCATGGGGCAGGCTCGCTCCGGCCCGCTGCCTTTCCCGGCCCTGCTGCTCGTGCTCGGCATCCTCGTCGAGGCGGTGACGCCGGTTCTGATCGTGACCGGCATCTTCGATCGCGCGGCGGCCTTCATCCTCGCCGGCTTCTGCGCCGTCACCGCGCTGATGTACCACCCGTTCTGGCGGTTCCCGGACTTCTGGTCGAAGAACGGCGAGGGCCGTGCCCATTTCTGGGACTTCTTCAAGAACTTCGGCCTCGTCGGCGGGCTTCTGCTGGTGGTGATCGGCGGCACCTACGCCCCGGCCTCCGAGGTCGTTCGGCACCCGCTCTCGAGCGGCCCGCAGGCCGCCCCGGCCCTGTCCGCCCCCGACAACCGTTGACGACCCTCTCTCGCAAGGAACCCGAAATGGCCAATCAGCACGACGGCGGGCCGCCGCCCAGGATGCCGTACTGGCACGTCTACACCGACGCCGAGGGCGTGAGCCGGCAGGAACGGTTCGCGCTGTCGGCGTTCAAGTTCGAGGGCATCGACCCGCAGACCGCGCCGCAATGGAACGACAAGCAGGCGCCGTCGCAGGCCGGCGTCACCTTCACGGTGCTGCCGGTCGGCTGGGTCGGGCAATGGCACGAGAACCCGCGGCCGCAATGGATCGCCATCCTGTCGGGCCGCTGGTTCGTCGAGACCATGGACGGCACCCGCGTCGAGATGGGACCGGGCGAGCTGATGATGGGCGAGGACCAGAACACCAAGGAGCGCGACGGACGGAAGGGGCATCTCTCCGGCACGGTCGGCGACGAGCCGTGCACGATGATCGTCACCGGCCTCGACGTGACGCCGACCGTGAACCAGCCCGGACGCTTCAAGTAGGCCCTCGCCGATGGATGGCTTCGAGATCACGCAGCCGCGGTTCAAGGCGTTCGTGCTGCCGAACGCGCCGCTGGAGATGCTCGCCGAGGGCTTCCGATGGTGCGAGGGCCCGGTCTGGTTCGGCGACCGCGACGAGCTCCTGTTCTCGGACCTGCCGAACGACCGCGTGATGCGCTGGAGCGAGTCCGGCGGCGTCTCGGTGTACCGCTCGGGCACCGGCTTCGAGAACGGGCACGCCCGCGACCGGCAGGGGCGCCTGCTCTCCTGCTCGCACCGCGACCGCCGGATCACCCGGACCGAGCTCGACGGCACGATCACCGCGCTGGTCGAGCGCTACCAGGGTCGCCGCCTGAATTCCCCGAACGACGTCGTCTGCAAGTCGGACGGCACGATCTGGTTCAGCGACCCGCCCTACGGCATCCAGACCGACTACGAGGGCGGCAAGCAGGCCTCCGAGCTGCCCGCCAACGTCTACCGCTTCGACCCGCGCGACGGCTCGCTCGCGGTCGTGGCCGGCGACTTCGACGGGCCGAACGGGCTCGCCTTCTCGCCGGACGAGACGAAGCTCTACGTCGCCGAGAGCGGGCTGCAATTCGCCGAGGCGCCGAAGAAGTTCATCCGCGTCTTCGACGTCGCCGAGAATGGATCGCTCTCGGGCGGCGACGTCTTCCACACCGTCGAGCCGGGCTTCGCCGACGGCTTCCGCCTCGACGACGAAGGCTATCTCTGGTCGAGCGCCGGGGACGGCGTGCATTGCATCGATCCGCACGGCGAGCGCGTCGGCAAGATCCTGGTGCCCGCGACGGTCTCGAACCTCGCCTTCGGCGGCCGCAACGGCAGCCGGCTCTTTCTCTGCGCCTCGCACACCCTCTACGCGATCTACACCAACCGGCGTGGGGCGCGGCTCCTGTGAGCGCCCTGGTCCGATCGATCGCCGGGTTCGAGCGCACCGTCGCGGACCTGACGCGGACGGAGGCGTTTTATCGCGACGGCCTCGGCTTCTCGCGGGTCGGCCCGATCGAGCCGCTGCCGGCTGCGATCGGCGACGCCTACGGATCCCCCGGGGCGGTGGGCTCGCGCCTGACGATGCGGCTCGGCCGGCAGATCGTGGCGTTCCTGGCCTTCGATCCGCCGGGCGCGCCGTACCCGGACGCGCCCCGTGCCACCGATCCGGTCTTCCAGCATCTCGCGATCCCCGTCCGCGCGATGGAGGCCGCGTTCGGGCAGCTCTCGCGCCTGTCGCCGACCGCCGTCAGCGTCGGCGGCCCGCAGGACCTGCCGAAGACGTCGGGCGGCGTCACGGCCTACAAGTTCCGCGATCCCGACGGGCACCCGTTGGAGCTGATCGCCTTCCCCGGCGGCCCCGCCGCCGAGCGCTGGCAGGCCGCGCCCGGCCTGTTCCTCGGCATCGACCACTCGGCGATCACCGTCACGAGCCTCGAGGCCGCGCTCGCCTTCCACGCGGCGCTGCTCGGCTTCCGCGTGGCGCAGCGAGGTCTGAACGCGGGCGAGGCGCAGGCGCGCCTCGACGGCGTCCCCGATCCCGTCGTCGACGTCCTCGCCCTGGAGCCCGGCGGCCCTGCGACGCCGCATCTGGAGCTGCTGCACTACCGCCAGCCCGCGACGGAGAAACCGACCCCGGCGCCCTTCGGTCCGCGCGACCGGGCGACGACGCGGCTCGTCCTCGAGACCGCCGACGTCGCCAAAGCCGTAGCGGCGATCCGGCAGGCCGGCCACCCGGTGCGGCTTTCGGCCGACGGCAGCACCGCCTACGCCGAGGGACCCGACGGGCATGGGCTGCGGCTCGTCGACCCCAACGGCAGCGCGCGCCGATAAACGGCCTCGCATCGCGGCGCGCGGCTCGATCCTTTTGTGCAACTCCAGATCGTGGCAATAGCCATCCATCGCCGCCGGTCGCCGCCTCGGGTGCCGGAGGGCCGCCCCGATCCGGAGACCTGCATGACCCGTATTCCACTCCTCCGACGCGCCCTGGCGGGCGGCCTCATGCTCGCCGGTCTGGCCGGCACGCCGGTCTCGGCCGAGGACGGCACCACCGCCGAGCAGACCGTCGACGCGATGAACACGCTCTGGGGGCAGCATCCGGGCATGCGGGCCAACCACGCCAAGGGGACCGTCGTGGAAGGACGCTTCACGCCGAGCGCCGAGGCGGCCAAGCTCAGCAAGGCGTCGGTCTTCGCTGGTGCCGCCGTGCCGGTCACCGCCCGCTTCTCGGACGCCACCGGCCTCCCGACGATCGCAGACGGCGCGGCCAACGCCAACCCGCACGGGCTCTCGCTCAAGTTCAAGCTCGCCGACGGCAGCGAGATGGACGTCGTCACCAACAGCCTGAAGTACTTCCCCGTCGCCACCGGCGAGGAGTTCCGCGACCTGCTCGTCGCGATCGCGAAGAGCGGGAAGGATGCCGGAAAGCCGACGCCGGCCGAGACCTTCGTGGCGAGCCACCCGGCCGCGGGCAAGGCCGGCGCCACCGCCCGGACCCCGACGAGCCTGGCGCGCCAGACCTACAACGGCGTCAACGCCTTCATCCTCGTCGACGCGAGCGGCAAGCGGCAGGCCTTCCGCTACCGCATCGTGCCGGTCGAGGGCGAGGAGCTGCTCGGGTCCGAGGAGGCCGCCAAGCAGGCGCCGGACCACCTGATGAGCGAGATCCGCACGCGGCTCGGCAAGGCGCCGGTCTCCTACAAGGTGCTGGCCCAGCTCGCGGAGCCCGGCGACCGGACCGACGACGCGACCCAGCCGTGGCCGGAGGAGCGCCGCCTGGTCGAGATGGGCACCCTGACGCTGACCAAGCCCGTCGCCGACAGCGCGAGCGCCGAGAAGGCGCTGCTGTTCCTGCCGAACGCCCTCACCGACGGGATCGAGGTCTCGGACGATCCCCTGATCGACGCGCGGGTCCAGGCCTACGCGGTCTCGTTCGGGCGGCGCTCGCAGTGAGGGCCGGGCGCGTCGCCCGTCTCACCAGATGCGGGTGACGCGCCCGTCGAAGACGGCATCGGCCGAGATCAGCGGCATCGCGCGGATCGGCGCCGTTGCCGCCGGCAGACGGTCGAACGGGTCGCGATGCGACCAATCCATCGTGCCGGCCATGAGGCAGATCTCACCCGTCAGCGCAGAAGTTCTGCCGCCCTGCTGGAGGAGGAGGTCGGCGAGGCTGTCGGCGAAGGGGGCCATGTCAGGCCATTTGCCGAGGCGCACCTTCTGACCGATTTCAAAGAAGGTGATCGGGCTCACATAAACCGTCGCGGCCGCAGATATGCTTTGCCGCGCCGCAAGGGAGAGGCGACGATCGTTGGTGGGCGACCAAGCCCAGGCATGCGTGTCCAGGAGAAGGCTTCCGCTCAACGCCCACCCTCCCACAGGTCGAGCGCATCGGCGTCCATCGGTTCGAGGAAGTCGGGACCCGGACCTGTCACGCGACCTTCCAGAAGACCGATCTTGAACGTGGTCTTCGGGATGGCGACCAATCGGACGACGGGCTCGCTTCCACGGGCGATGATGACCTCCTCGCCACGCAGAGCTGCTTCGATCAGCTTGAACAGCTGAGTCTTGGCCGCATGGACGGTTATCTGCATCGCACATTCCCAACTATAAGACGGCACGATCTTAGCTGAGTCGACTAGGTTCGCTAGGGAGGCAGGCAGTGCCTCCTCGCCATCGGGCCCGAGGCCTGAGCAAGGACCGATGCCCAGGCTTGACGCCTCCCGGGGCCCACGTCCAATGCCGGCGTTTCCACGGGAGGTCCCGATGCTCTTCGCCCTGCCCTTCCCGGCCATCGATCCGGTCGCCGTCGCGATCGGGCCGATCACCATCAAGTGGTACGCGCTGGCCTACATTGCCGGGCTGATCGGCGGCTGGTTCTACGCCCGCCGCCTGGTGATGGCCGACCGCTACTGGGGCGTGGTGCGGCGCCCGACCACCGCCGACATCGACGACATGATCGTCTGGGTGGCGCTGGGCGTCGTCCTCGGCGGGCGCATCGGCTACGTGCTGTTCTACAATCTGCCGATGTATCTCGACGACCCGATCGAGATCCTGGCGATCCGCAACGGTGGGATGTCGTTCCACGGCGGCTTCCTCGGGGCGATCCTGGCGATGCTGCTGTTCGCGCGCTCGCGAAAGCTCGGCGGCTACACGCTCCTCGATCTGGCCGCCGTGGTCGTGCCGATCGGGCTGTTCTTCGGCCGCATCGCCAACTTCGTGAACGGCGAGCTGTGGGGCCGGGTCGCGCCCGACTTCGCCTATGCCGTCGTCTTCCCCACCGGCGGCCCGCTGCCCCGCCATCCGAGCCAGCTCTACGAGGCCGCGACCGAGGGGCTGCTGCTGTTCATCGTCATGGCGCTCGCGGTGAACCGCTTCGGTTTCCGCAAGCCGGGCCTCCTCGGCGGCATCTTCGTGCTCGGCTATGCCGTCGCGCGGACCGTCTGCGAGCTGTTCCGCGAGCCCGACCGCCAGCTCGGCTACCTGTTCGGCGACCATCTCGGGCCGCTCGGCGGCGGCGTGACCATGGGCATGCTGCTCTGCGTGCCGATGGCCGTGGTCGGGCTGGTCTTCATCGTGCTCGCCGCCCGCGGCGTCACGCGGCCGCGCCATCCCGTCGAGGCCGCCGCGCTGCAGACGGAGACGGCGCGGTGAGGACGTGAGCCCCACGCCCCTCGGCGCCGAGATCGCCGCCCTGATCCGCGAGACCGGGCCGATCGGGATCGACCGCTACATGGCGCTCTGCCTCGGCCATCCGGTGCACGGCTACTACCGCACCCGCGACCCGCTCGGCCCGCGGGGCGACTTCACCACCGCGCCCGAGATCAGCCAGATGTTCGGCGAGCTCGTCGGGGTGTGGATCGCCTCGGTCTGGGCCGCGATGGGGGCGCCGGCCCCGCTGCGCCTGGTGGAGCTCGGCCCCGGCCGCGGCACGCTGATGGCCGACACGCTGCGGGCGCTGCGCACCGTGGCGCCGACGGCGGCGATCGACCTCCACCTCGTCGAGACCAGCCCGGTGCTGCGGGCGGCGCAGGAGGCGACGCTCGCGGCGGCGACGCCGACCTGGCACGCGGACGTCGCCTCGGTGCCGCCCGGCCCGGCGATCGTCGTCGCCAACGAATTCTTCGATTGCCTCCCCGTGCGCCAGTTCGTGCGGACGGCGCGCGGCTGGTGCGAGCGCCTGGTCGGCCTCGCGGACGGCGCCCTCGCCTTCGGCCTCGCGCCCGACCCGACGGTCGCGATCACCGCCGCGGCGGCCGAGGGGGCGCTGATGACCCTGCCCGCCCCCGCCCTCGAGCTGGCGCGAACCCTGGCGCAACGCGTCCGCGACCAGGGCGGAGCCTTGCTCGTCGTCGATTACGGCCATGTCCGGCCGGGCTTCGGCGACACCCTCCAGGCGATCGCCGGGCATCGCTTCGTCGGGCCGCTCGACGCGCCGGGCGAGGCCGACCTCACCGTGCATGTCGACTTTCCGGCCCTGGCGCGCGCGGCCGCCGAGGCGGGGGCGGCGATCCACGGCCCCGTCGATCAGCGCGCCTTCCTCGATGCGCTGGGTCTTCCCGCCCGCGCGGCCCGGCTGAAGGCGCGCGCGACGCTGGCCCAGGCCGAGGCGATCGCGGCCGCGTCGCTCCGGCTCACCGATCCGGCCCCCGGCGGGATGGGAAGCCTGTTCAAGGCGATGGCGATCACCCAGCCGACCCTTCCGCCGCCGCCGGGATTCGCGCACGGCTGAGGGCGCCGCGGGTGCCATCGTCACCGCCGGCGCCTTCGGTTATCGACGGGCGGACGTGATCCCGCATCGCGGGCGCGAAGTCTCGCCAGGAGCCGCCATGCCAGGAGCCGCCATGTTCGTCGAAGCGCCGGAACTCAGCTCGCATTCGGGCGTCCGCCACGCCTTCTTCACCCGGCAGGGCGGCGTTTCCGACGGGCTCTACGCCTCCCTCAACGGCGGGCTCGGCTCGCAGGACAGGCCCGAGGCCGTCGCCGAGAACCGTGCGCGGATGTGCGCGCAGCTCGGGCTGCCGGCGGATCGGCTGGTGAGCCTCTACCAGGTGCATTCCGCGCAGGCCGTCGTGGTCGAGGCGCCGTTCGCCCCGTCGGAGCGCCCGAAGGCCGACGCCATGGTGACGCGGGTTCCGGGCCTCGCCCTCGGGATCGCCACCGCCGATTGCGGCCCGATCCTGTTCGCCGATCCCGAGAACGGCGTCGTCGGCGCCGCCCACGCGGGATGGAAGGGCGCGCTGACCGGCGTGGTCGAGGCCACGGTCGCCGCGATGGAAGGGCTCGGCGCCCGCCGCTCGGCGATCGTCGCGGTGCTCGGCCCGACGATCGCGCAGGGCGCCTACGAGGTGGGCACGGATCTCATGACGCGCTTCCGGGACGAGGCGCCGGGATCGGATCGGTTCTTCGCGGCCGGCACGCGGCCCGACCATGCACAGTTCGACCTGCCGGGCTTCGTGCTCTCCCGCCTGGAGCAGGCGGAGATCGGAGAAGCCGCCATCCTCGGCCTGTGCACCTATTCCGACCCGGACCGCTTCTACAGCTACCGCCGGACCACGCATCGCGCCGAGGCGGATTACGGCCGGCTGATCTCGGCGATCGCGCTGACGCCGTAGGCGGGTTCCATCGAAGGAACCGCATGCGACAATCTGTCCAGAGGCGGGACGCGAAAAAAGCGTGGCCGCAAGTGAACCTTGACCATTCGCGTGTGTTTATCGGGACAGGTACCAAGGCAACAACGGCGGGGCGCCACAAAGGGGCCGTCTTCAGGACGGTCGGCGTTACCGCGATGCAACAGCATCCTTGGAGCCATTGACTTAAAGACGGGCAATCGGTGCCGGACGGGCCAAAAGGCCGGCGGCACCAGATGGAATGAGGACCAGACCATGAAATCCATGCTTCGGGGCGTCACCGCCCTCGCCGGCATCGCGCTCGCCGGCTCCGCCTTCGCCGCCGACCTTCCGCGTCGCGCCCCGCCGCCGGTGTTCACCCCGGTTCCGGTGTTCACCTGGACGGGCGCCTACTTCGGTATCAACGCCGGCTACGGCTTCGATGCCAGCGATCGCCGCGTCGCCACCGTCGTCGGCGTCTCCCCCGGCAACGCCATCCTCCCCTGCCCGGCCGGCGGCAACACCGGCCGCGTGCTAGACTTCGGCGGCAGCCGCGGCCACGACGGCTTCACCGGCCGTGGCCAGGTCGGCTACCACTACCAGTTCACCCCGGGCTCGGGCGTCGTGATCGGCATCGAGGCCGACGCGCAGTACGTCGACTTCGGCCAGACCAGCAACCGCTTGTCGGCCAGCCACGGCGTCGTCGGCGGCGGCATCCTGCCCGGCA
>NZ_JAKSYA010000119.1:0-7672 GCF_022829485.1 Methylobacterium sp. J-059 | reverse complement strand
GGCGTCTTGGCCTTGGGCCGGCACGCCTCCACCAGGGGCTCCAGTTCAGACCATTGCGCGTCGCTCAGCATCATCCCTCCTGCCTCAGAAAGATGAAAACGCGAGCCCCGGCAATCCGTTCAGGCGATGACAGGCCCTAGGCTACGTCGAGACACCGGATGGGCGCCGATAATAACCGTGAGTACGTCTAGTCTGATTTAGCATGATCTATTTCTTGACTAAAACTGTCTGTATTTTTTTCTTGACGATTGATGAACGCTTGGACAAATGGTTTCACTACCTTCATGCACCATTCGTGCATTTTCCCCTGTTCCTCTTCCTCATCCGGAGAAGCTGCTGCCTGGAGCGCGCGCAAGGCTCTCACTCGCGCAGCGTCGGCTGCTTTGTGCAGGACGATCTGCACTTGTTCTGGCGTCAAGTTGTCACTTACCGCATCCTTCACGCGCTGGGCGTATTCCGGAATGGTGCCGTGCGGGCCGCTAAGATCGTGCGAGAAAGAGGGGTCTGTGGCAGCGCAGACGTTGCTTACCATCAGAGCCAAATCCGCTGGAACCAGTAGACGCGACAGGGCATCGAGATCACGCGCAAGGGTAGTGCTCGCCGGAGCTGATCCTGCAATGCCCAGAAGCAAAGCAGCGAAACGCATTTTTGCCCAGAGAGGCCGTCGAAATTCTTGAGACAAAAGCGCTCCTTCAAAACCAAATCACATGAAAAGTATACAATTTTCTGACTGCGATGTATCAATACTGAACTGCTGCTCGAATTCCTAAAACGGCAGCATTCTTGATCCGCTGGCCTGTTCCATCCTGAGGATTGGCTATTCCTGCGCCCGGATGAACAATGTATTGGAAGTCGGGTTGCACCGTAAATCCTGGAACCACCACGGCTTGGTAGGTGACCTCGTACACAGTCTCAGCACTGCGAACAGGCATGGCCATGCCGGTATAGAAAATTTGATCCCTGTCGGCTTGTCGCGCGTCCCTTGAAATCCGGGCGTGACCGACGCTTAAGCCGAGAGTGTCGTCCTCACGGCTGTCGAACAAGCCCTTATAGGCAAGCCCTGCATCGACATATATGTCAACGAGACTGCTACGCGTAGGCGAGTATCCCCCACGTACGAACGCACTCAGCCCCTCGTCGTCCTTTCCAGGTTCGCGGTAGAGCGTTTGGTCGAGGACGCCAAAAATGCCGGCATTTCCCCGCACCTGCCGTGGGACCCCTGTCGAGAGGGGATCGGCGAGCGATTGTCCTGCGCTATCGATCCGGAGATCATCGAAGCGGCCGAAATGCTGCCAGCCGCCGAGTGTTACTGTTCCTGGAAGGCCACTCGCGTCTTTGTCGGTGTTGTAGGCATACACGACCTCTGCCACCACCAGGGCTGGGTCGTTCGTCCGGAAGTTCGTCCCGGTTCGATTGAAACGCTGAGGCTCGGCATCAGGGCCGAGACGGGATGCACCTCCGGGATCGCCGTCGTAAAGGCCGACCTGGAAAGTCAGGTTGTCGTTCGGCTTGTAGCGCGCTCGAATGGCAGGCGACGCGAGCGGGTAAATCGGCCCGCCACCCGGCAGATTGAGGAAACCGAGAGCTGGGAAGCCGAAGGTCGTGTTCATGAACAAGGTCGCGGTCTGACTCACGAAAAACTCGGTGTCGACGGCAAGCTGTCCTGCTCGAATGGCAAGCTTGCCATCGAAAAGCGTCTGGTCAAACCACAGTACGTAGAGGCGTGATGCGGGCAAAGCTTCGATCGAACTTGTCGTCAGCAAATTATCAACGTAGTAGCGCGACAGCCCAGTACCATGGATGAAGTACGCATTGGCATGGATCGTTGCACCCTCCCACCCTGCAATCTTTTCGAGATCGAGATTGAGACGTAGGTTCAAGCGATCCTCAACGATGGCTCCTCGCCGCACACCACCTGTTGGATTGCCGAGCACGTCGACGATGTAGGTGAGACTGTACTCGATGCCTTGCGGCTTCAAGAAGGCCCGTAGGCCGAAGGGATCGGCGAGCGGACCGAGCGAGGGCTCGACGGAGCGGACATAGCCCCCCGAAGCCTGACTGGTACTCTCCGGCTGAGCAACCGATGTGCGCAGATGGTTGCCGGCGCCCTCCAGCCCGTTCGGCAGGAGTTGTTGTGCCTGGGCTACGGCACCGGGCAGGCTCATCGTGAGTGCAAGTGCGAGGCTTCGCCACACTGTCCGTCGATCGCTCACGGAGATCCTTGCTTCGGGTGCTGTCGGGTCGACAGCCTACCGTAGCCCTGCAGGAAGCTCAGTGTCCAACCATCAGGCCAGGATATTGACGGCCCGAGCAGCGACCAGGGCGACGGTGAGGAGCGAAATAAGAGCTTCCACCATCATCAGGAGCTTTGCCAAGTGTGAAAGTGGCAGGGTGTCCGTGGGTGAGAAGGCCGTCGCGTTCGTGAAGGACAGGAACAGGTAATCGACGAACCCGGGCACGAACGGTGGGGACTTGCCGTCCCTCTGAAGTGTCATTTGGGGGAAGAGGAAGTCGGATGTTGCAGCCTTAGGATGACCGCGCATGACCGCTCCGCCTCGGTCCACGGCCCAGAACCAGAGCGCAAAGATGATAACGTTCGTGCCCCAGATGTTCAGCGCGTCGATGAGCAGGGTCGGCCCACTCCCGGCCTTTCCGGCCAGCAGAGTTCGCACGAGAGCCACAAGGGCAGCCGTGTTCATGGCTGTGATCAGCGTAGTGAGCACCATGGCCGCCCACCGGATAAGGCGGTGATGATGCAGCACCAGATCCCAGTGCTCCGGCGTCCTAGCCCGGCGTGCACGACCTTGGTTCCAAGCCGTCGCGGCGGAGAGCGGGATCAACAAGGCGATCTCAAGAGCAGGAGCAAGCCAGCGCGGTCCGAATGAGAGATCGTTCACGACGAGCAGTTGCAGCCCTGCGACCAAAGCGATGGCACCGCGGGCCAGCCAGAAATCAACAGCCCTGGTTTGGATCCTATCAATCGTCGGCTGCACGGATGCTCCTCACAGAACGTTCGTGGACAGATGTTAATGAATTGTTACTGCGAGACTCGTCGAGCTGCTACGAGCGTTCCCGAACAAGGAGAAGGCTGGCCATTTGGACCACTCAAATCTCGTAATCGAACGTCCGACAAGGCTGAGCGGCATCAAAAGAGGTAGGCGGTTCCTGCCGCGACCGTACCGGCCACACCAAGGCCCAGGGAGGCGAACCAGGGCCAGCGCTGTCCTCCCGTGATGATCGAGATGGTCGCGATGGCGATCGCGATATGCAGGAGTGTTGCCCCAAGCGTCAGGCGATGATGTCGGTGTTCGTGATGTTGCCCCTCGTGCAGCCACTCCTCGGATCGCTGCTCCAAATTTTGCGCTCTGGCCTGGATCTTCTGCGACTCCGCTTCGTTCATGCGAGCTTTAGCCGTAAAATCCTCAACGTGCGCGGGATCCTGCACGGTGGCGATGTCGTACATATTCTTCTTCAGGCTTTTGCTCTGGAAGAAGCCCCACTGATCGCTCGCCTGGTTCTGAAACAGCACCGCCTCACTCTTGGCTGAGGTGGCCGATCCACTTTCGATAGTTTCCAGGCTCGCCACAGTGGCAGCTAGAACGGCCAGAATGGCGATTGTCATAGCGACGCTGGCAACGAACCTGCTGCCCGAGTGAGCTGCGTGCTCGGCATGTTCCGCATGCTCGAAGGCTTCGGTCGGCGAGTCCATGATGCAGCTCCGCTAAACGCATCGCCTACCTTGGCTCGAAGTGAACACCAAATGCGACGCTGACCTGTGCGGAGCCCCAGATACATCGTACACTGCTCCAGCCACTGAGGAGGATGATCCCAGTCATAAGTTTGCGCATCCTAACGCAGCATGTCAGGGAAATGACTGTTTTCTCGACGTATGTAGCTACATACGGCAGGGTCCGGGAAGGATGGCAATCGGACGTTGGCCTTTCGCCGCGAAGCGGACGTTCTGTCTCCAACCCCTCTCCGACGTTCGGGGGAGAGGCCCCGGCACTATCGAGGTACGGATGATGGGGCTGTCGAGGTTCCAATGCTGCGGCCGAGAAAGTCACGTGTCAGCCAAGCAATCCTGTCCGTCGCCTCGTCTAGCGCGAAATGGCCAGCATCGAGGATGTACAACTCTGCCTTCGGTGTGTCGCGCAGATAGGCTTCGGCTCCTGGCACAATGAAGGAGGGATCGTACCGACCCCACAGCACGAGGGTCGGCAGCGGTTGCGCGCGCATCCACGCCTGCCAAGCTGGATAGGATGCGACGTTCGTTTGGTAGTCGGAAAGGAGGGCCGCCTGGATGTCCCGCTCACCCGGCCGGGACAGGATCGCGTACTCGTCCATCCAGGTGTCCGGGTTGTACCGCTCCGGGTTCGGGCTGGTGCCGAGATGGCGCTGCTTGGCGCCTTCGAGGGACATGAAGGCGTCGACCTGCTCGGGATGGGCTGCGGGGTCGGCCCAGTACTGGCCGATGCCCTGCCACTTCGCTCCGAGCCCCTCCACGTAGGCGTTGGCGTTCTGGACGATCAGCGCGCTCACCCGGTCGGGATGGGCGAGCGCCATGCGGAAGCCGACCGGGCCGCCGTAATCCTGCATGAACAGCGTGTACCGCGCGAGGCCGAGTTGCGCGGTCAAGCCCTCCATCGTCGCGGCGAGGTTGTCGAAGGTATAGGTGTATTGCGCGGGCGTCGGCGCATCGCTCTGACCGAAGCCAGGGTAGTCCGGCGCGATCAGGTGGTAGCGATCGGCGAGCAGCGGCAGCAGCGGGTCCCACTGCCGGGATGACGACGGATAGCCGTGCAGCAGTAAGATCGTGGGCGCATCGCGCGGCCCTGCCTCGCGGTAGAAGATGCCAACACCATTTACCTCGACCCGATGGTAAGTCGTCGTAGCCTGGGTGGAGGGAAGCGGCTGCGGCGTTCCTTGTCCAAGCGCCAGGGCCGTTGCAGCGGCCAGGACTGTCTGTGTCGGCATAACTCATCTCCTCTGCGGGGGAGAGATAGGGCCTTCCCGTTGGACAGGCCGCAACGACCACTTCCCACTCGATCCAATCGCAAGGCTCTCTGACGTCGAGTGCCCCTGAGCGGTCCTCCCGCTTCCGACCCGTTGCAGAAGTTCAGAAGGTGCGCTCTCCGGCACCTAATTGGCGGCGTAATCCACCCGTCGAAGCGGATCCACAGCTCAGCGTTAAGCTGCTCGCACGGTAGCGAGAAAGCGCCCAACCTCGGCGGCGAGGTGCTCGGACTGGCGCGACAGTTCCGTGGCCGCCCCCAGTACCTGACTGGCTGCAGCCCCGGTCTCCTCGGCTGCCCCGGCCACGCCCGCGATGTTGCTGGTCACCTCGCCGGTGCCCATCGCTGCCTGGCCGACATTGCGCACGATCTCTTGCGTCGCTGCCCCCTGCTCCTCGACGGCCGCCGCGATCGAGGAAGCCACGGTGCTGATCTCGCGGATCCGCCCGGTGATGCCACCGATCGAGGTAGCGGCCTGGCTGGTCGAGGTCTGGATCCGGATGATCTGTCCCGAGATCTCGCTCGTCGCCTTTGCAGTCTGCTCGGCCAGCGCCTTCACCTCGGCGGCTACCACGGCGAACCCCTTGCCCGCCTCCCCGGCCCGCGCCGCCTCGATGGTGGCGTTAAGCGCCAGCAGGTTGGTCTGACTGGCGATGGTGGAGATGATGCCGACCACGTCGCCGATGCGCGAGACCGCCGTGCTCAACTCCTGCACCAACGTTCCGGTTTGATCGGCCTCGGCGACAGCCTGCAGCGCCAGAGCTGCTGAGCCATCGACCTGGCGGCTGATCTCCTGCACCGATGAGCCAAGCTCCTCGGCCGCCGCGGCCACCGTGTTGACGTTGGTGGCGGCCTCCTCGGCGGCGGCGGCCACGGTCGTGGACTGGCTCGCCGTTTCTGTCGCCGTCGCGGTCATGGTCTGGGCCGTGGCCTGCAGCTCGGTCGCCGAGGACGACACCATGCTGATGATGCCACCGACCGCCGCCTCGAAGCCGTCGGCCATCTGACGCATCCCGGCCTTGCGCTGCTCCTCGGCGGCCAAGCGCGCCTGTGCGGTCTCCACCTCCAGCGCCTGGGTGCGGATCAGGTTGTCTTTGAATACCTGCGCGGCGGTCGCCATGGCACCGATTTCATCCCGACACTCTACGCCCGGTACCTCTCGGCTCAGATCCCCCGCGGCGAGACTGGTCATGAACGCCGTCATGGCTCGCACCGGCCGCACCACGCTACGGCCTATGAGCGTAGCCAGCAGACCGATCATCACTGCGACGATAGACGCACCGCCAAGCAGGTGCATCAAGGTCGGTCGCATCTGCGTTGCGGTGTCGTCCGCGTAGATGCCCGATCCGATGATCCATCCCCACGGTGCGAAGCCTTTTACGTAGGAGATCTTCGCTACCGGCTGATCCAGACCGGGCTTCGGCCACAGGTATGGGACGAAGCCCGCGCCCGACTGCTTCACCTGCTCGACCACATCCACGAACAGGTGCTTGCCCGCCGGATCAACAATCCCGCCGATGTCTTTACCGATCAGTTCGGCCTTGGGATGCAAGACCATGCGCGGGTGCATATCTTGGATCCAGAAGTACTCGCTGCCCGCGTAGTGTAGGCCCCGAACCACCGCCACAGCCGCTTGTTGGGCGGTATCGCGGCTCATTCGGCCGGCGCGCTCCTCGCCCTCGAAGTAGGCGAGCACCCCTTGCGCAGTCTCGACGAGGTCACACGTCTTCAGCTCGCGCGCCTCCGTAACCGTTTGGGACACATCCCAGCCTGCCAGCCCGATCAGCAATGTCATGCCGGCGAGTGCGGTCAGCGTGATGAGCTGTATGCGAGTGCCAACGCGGAACGTCATGAGATCCTGCTTCGAGCTGCGCCAGACTAGCGGATGGGCAATCTGGCAGACTGCGTCTCGACCGGCCCGTGGCCTAACACTCGATTTGACCGGCGGGGCCAACCACACAGCAATGACAACAGTCTATCGCGCAGAGTAGTTAATAGTCTTGCATGCACCCTTCAGTTGTAATCATAGTTGTACAACGCACAGTCAGGCAAATTTGGTGCTTTCAGGAGGTTAGATCAAATTTTCGAGATTACTTTGATGTGGTCGTTCAGGGTTGGCCGCCATGATCGGATCACACACAGACAGGTCCGATCATGCGCAACCTTCAAGCTCTTCTCGCCCTGGCCCTTATCGCTGGCTTTGCCGCCCTGACGCCCGCTGTGGCGTTCGTCGGTCGGGACGCTTCGCCAAGCACGTTAGGGACCAGCGTGGGACCCCAGGATCCTGACGGCTTCTTTGTCCGCTTTGGTGTCGCGCCTTGAGCCGACGCCGATCGGCATAGGAGCTGATCCTGCTAGATGTCTAGCGGGCACATCGGCCGGGAGTGGAACGTCTGCTTCGGGACGATGGGCCAAGGTCTGGTTGCCACCCAACCCGGACGTTGGCCTCTACCTCAACAGCCTGGGAGCGGACCTTCCGAAGGTCGGCAAGGGGTCGATAGCAACCTGAGCGAAGTGTTGGATAAACGAACGTTTTTCCGACGAGAAGGTGGAGCGGCTCGTTGACGGCTCACCGCAACCGGATTTCTGTCGGGAAAATATGACTGGTTTTCTATTGCGGATAAAACGTACCTGAATCACTATCCCGACATGCTCGTCGG